>JAMNYN010000047.1 GCA_023622805.1 Pseudomonadota bacterium
CGCAGTTCGCCGTGACCATGGCCGCGGTGCTGCGCGCCGGCTACACCTGCGTCAACGTCAACCCGCTCTACACGGCACGCGAGCTCGAGCACCAGCTCAAGGACTCGGGGGCCTGCGCCATCGTCATCCTGGAGAATTTCGCCCACACCTTGAGCAGCGTGCTGGAACGCACGCCCATCAGGCAAGTCTGCATCACGTCGCTGGGCGATCTGCTGGGCCCGGTCTATGGCCGCTGGATCCGCTTCGCCGCACGCCATCTGGCCAAGATGGTGCCGGCCTACGCCTTGCCGCTGGGCAACGGCTGCCAGGTGACCACGTTTCCCCAGGCCCTGGCCCTGGGCGCGCAGCGCACGCTCGTGCCCAGCACGGCGACGCTGGACTCCATCGCCTTCCTGCAATACACCGGCGGCACCACCGGCCTGTCCAAGGGCGCCATCCTGACGCACCGCAACATCATCGCCGCGACGCTGCAGGCCGAAGTCTGGTTTGCGCCCGCCATGGCCAGCCAGCCCGACCGCACCAAGCTGCACAGCATCGCGGCCCTGCCGCTGTACCATATCTTCGCGCTCACGCTGTGCCTGCTGACCATACGCCAGGGCTCTAGCCTGAGCCTGATTCCCAACCCGCGCGACATCGCCAAATTCGTCGGCGTGCTGCAAAAGCGCCCCTTCCACCTGCTGCCTGGCGTGAACACGCTGTTCAACGCCCTGCTGCAGAACCCGCAGTTCCGCGCCCTCGATTTCTCCAGCCTGTACATGACCCAGGCCGGCGGCATGGCGGCGTCCGAAGGCACGGCGCGCGAGTGGAAGAAAGTCACGGGCAGCACCATGATCGAAGGCTGGGGCATGAGCGAGACCTGCGCCATAGGCACCAACAACCCGGTCACCAACGCCGATTTCACGGGCCACATCGGCCTGCCGCTGCCGAGCATTTATGTGGCCATCAAGGACGATGCAGGCCATGACCTGCCGCTGGGCGAATCGGGCGAGCTGTGCATCCAGGGGCCGAATGTGATGACCGGTTATTACAACCAGCCGCAGGAAACGGCCAAGGCCTTCACCGACGACGGCTACCTGCGCACCGGCGATGTGGGCCAGATGGATGCGCAGGGCTTCGTGCGCATCATCGACCGCAAGAAGGACATGATTCTGGTCAGCGGTTTCAACGTCTATCCGAATGAGCTGGAGAACGTGATTTCCCTGTGCCCGCACGTGGTCGAATGCGCGGCCGTGGGCGTGCCCGACGAGAAACAGGGCGAGGCCATCAAGGTCTTCGTGGTGCGCAGCAGCACGGCCCTGGACGAAGACACGGTGCTGCGCTTTTGCAGCGAGAACCTCACCGGCTACAAGCGGCCCAAGTACATCGAGTTCCGCGACGCCCTGCCCAAGACCAATGTGGGCAAGATCCTGCGGCGTGAGCTGCGCGTGCCGCAGTGAGCAGGCAGGCGAGCGCTGGCGCCCTGTGGCCGGAAATCACCGTCCTGGAGCGCGGCTGGCTGTCGGCGAACAACATCTTGTTCACCGGGCCAGACGGCGCCGCGCAGGAGGGCGCCGCGCTGGTCGATACCGGCTACTGCACCCATGCCGAGCAGACGCTGGCATTGGTGCATGCGGCGCTGGACGGGCAGCCGCTGGCACGCATTCTCAACACCCATTTGCACAGCGACCATTGCGGCGGCAACGCGGCCTTGCAGGCGGCCTGGCCGCAGGTGCACACGGCCATAGCGCCGGGCCAGGCGGCCCAGGTGCGCGACTGGGATGAGCATGCCCTGGGCTATATCCCCACGGGCCAGCAATGCCCGCGCTTTCGAGTGGACGCCACGCTGGAGCCCGGCAGCGAAGTCTCGCTGGGCGGGCGACCCTGGCAAATCCATGCCGCACCCGGCCACGACCCGCATTCCGTGATCCTGTTCGAGCCCGAAGCACAGCTGCTGATTTCGGCCGATGCGCTGTGGGAAAAAGGCTTTGGCGTGGTGTTCCCCGAGCTCGATGGCGAGGACGCATTTGCCCAGGTGGGCGCGACACTGGACCTGATAGAGCGGCTGAACCCGGCCACCATCATTCCCGGCCACGGCCCCATCTTCCACCACCTGGCGCCGGCGCTGGCCACGGCACGCGCGCGCCTGGACGGCTTTGTGCAGTCACCGCTGCGCCACGCGCGGCATGCGGCCAAGGTGCTGATCAAGTACAAGCTGCTCGAATGGCAGCAGATCGACCAGGACGGGCTGCAGGCCTGGTTCGAGACCGCCTCCACCCTGGTCCAGCTGCGCACCCGCCATTTCTCCCAGGCCGAGCCTGGCGTCTGGCTCGCCACCATGGTCGACGAGCTGGTGGCCGCGGGCGCAGCCCGGCGCGAAGGCGAGCGGATCTACAACGCTTAAGGCAGGTCCTTGACGGGCTCTGGCTCGTTCGACGGGCGTGGGCCCACCGTGCCCAGGCGGGCCTTGAGCGACTGCGGCTGGCCGGTGATCAAGGCCGCGTAGGCCGTGGTGTTGGCCAGCACTTTCTTCACGTAGTCGCGCGTTTCGGTGAACGGCACGTTTTCGGCCCAGATCGCGGCGTCGAGCACCGGTCCGTTGCGCCAGACGCGCGGACGGCCCGGGCCGGCGTTGTAGCCGGCCGCGGCCATGGCCATGGAGCCGTCAAAGTCGTCGAGCGCGAGCTTGAGGTAAGCCGTGCCAATGGTGATGTTGACTTCGTGGTCGTTGATCATGCCCGGCGTGAAATCCGTCATGCCGATCTTGCGCGCCGTCCAGCGTGCCGTGGCCGGCATCACCTGCATCAGGCCCGAGGCGCCCACACCCGAGCGGGCGTCCATGATGAAGCGGCTTTCCTGGCGGATCAGGCCGTAGACATAGGCCGGGTCCAGACCGATGGTGCGTGCGCGTGCGATCACCGTGTCGTGGTAGGGCATGGGGTAGCGCTGGCTCCAGCTGACTTCGTTGCGCGTGCGCTCGCTGGTGTTGATGCAGCGGTCCCAGACTTCGCGCTGGCAGGCCCAGTCGGCGGCGGCCAGCAGCGAGCGCTCGTCCATGCCGCCGGGCGTGTGCAGGTTGGTGGTGTAGTTCCACTCACGCACGCCTTCGCTGCGCAGGCCCAGCTGTATCGCCTGCAGACCGCGCTGCAGACCGGGGTTGCCGCGCGCAGCCGCCTTTTCCTGTGCCGTCAGCGCGGCCGGCGCGGGCGGAACCGTCACGCGCTGGCCCAGGTCTTCCAGCGCCAGCTGCTCGTAAAAGCCGCCTTCGCTGGCAATGCTTTGCAGCAGCTTCTGGGCCTGGGCGCGCTCGGCGTCACCGCCATGCAAGGCCAGCAGCGACTTGGCTTTCCAGTAGACCCAGGTGCTGTCGGCCCGGCCCTGGGGCGTCATCGCATCGATGCTTTGGCCGACCTGGCGCCACTGCCCGGCACGCAAGGCGGCGCGCGCCTTCCAGCCCAGCAGGTCGTCGCTGAGGTCCTTGTCCTGGCGCACCTTGGCGAAATAGCCCACGGCTTCAGGCTGCAGCTTGAACGCAGCCTGCTTGCCGATCACGCCCCAGGCCCAGTTGCGCTCCTCGGCCGTGAGCAGCGCACTCCAACCGTCTTCGAGCTGGGCCGCAGCCTGGCCCGGGTCATTCGACGCAAGGCGGATCAAGGCCAGCAAGCCCAGCTCCTTGCGCACCTGGCCGCGCGCCATGCGCTGTCCGGCGAGGTACTTGATGGGCGAGGCGAACAGCTCGTTGACCTGGGGCACGGATTCGGGCGAGACGATCTGCACCGCATCGCGCACCGCGCGCTGGCGGTTGGCCTCGGACGCCAGCCTGGCCTTGCGCCAGACGTCGAGCGCGGGCAACTGTTGCGCGGCGTAGAAGCTCGCGGCGGCGTTGGTGCAGCCGTCATCGGCTTCGCGCTGGGCATACCAGAGATCGCGCAGCTCCTGCGCGGCCGCCGGGCCGGCCTTGCCTTCGATCTGATCCACGGTGAGCGCGTAGCAGCGCACGCCCCGGTCATCCTGCATGCGGTAGGTCGGCAGCAGCTGTGCAAAGCGCATCCAGTCGCGGCGCTGGCCCAGCAGCAGCAGCCAGTCGTTGCGCAAGCGGTCTTCCTGGTAGCTGCCGGCCCAGCGCGTGAGAAAAGCCTGGACTTCTTCGGGCTGGGCATCGTCGAGCCGCACACGCAGCTCCCAATAGGCGGCCCAGGGTTCGAGCAAATGCCCGCGCACGGCGGGCAGCAGCTGCGCGAGCTGGCTGCGGTCGCCTTTGCGGTAGGCTTGCTGCATTGCGAGCAACGCATCATCACCACGGTTTTGTGCCGCCACCAGCGGCGAGGCCGTGGTCCAGAGGGTTGCCGCGAGAAGCGGTGTCAGAATCTTGAGCCAGTGCATGGAGGATTATGTAATGGACAAAGCAGCCTTGCGGCGCGCATTGATCGAACAGCGGTTGAACCTGACGGATCGACTGGACCGCGCGGACCTGTTGCAACAGGTGATGCGATTTTGGCTGATTGAACGACCCGATACCGTGATTGGTGCCTATTGGCCCATCAAAGGAGAGTTTGACCCCTTGCCGGCGCTGCACCGCTGGAAGGAAGACGGTGAGCTGCAGCGCGACGGCCAGCGCCGGCGCATAGGCCTGCCGGTGATCGACAAGGTCCACAAGACGCTGAGCTTTCACCTCTGGTACCCGGGCTGTCCCATGGAAGAGGATGCCTACGGCATTCCCAAACCCAAGGACACCGAAGTGGTCGTACCCACGCTGCTGTTCGTGCCCTGCGTGGGCTATGCCCCGGGCGGCTATCGGCTGGGCTACGGCGGCGGTTTCTACGACCGCACGCTGGCCGCGCTCACGCCGCGCCCCTTCACCGTGGGCCTGGGCTTTACCTGCGGCTATGTCGACGATTTCGCGCCCGAGGCGCATGACTTGCCGCTGGACACTATCCTCAACGACAACGGCATGGTCTGGCCGATACGGTAAAGCACCCCCTGAGCCGCTGACGCGGCTTCCCCCTCTCTCGCTTCGCGGGAGGGGGACGACACCATCGCTGCGGGGCGGCCCTTGCTCGGTGTCCCCTGGCTGGGGCACGCCGGTTGCGTAGGCCGTGGGCAGTCAGCGCGCCAGCGTGGATGCCTTGTATTTCGCCCAGCCCTTGGCGCGCAGGTCGCAAGCCGGGCAGGTGCCGCAACCATAGCCCCAGTCGTGCAACTGGTCGCGCGTGCCCTGGTAGCAGGTATGGGTGTCGTTGACGATGATGTCCACCAGCGCCTGGCCGCCCAGGTCCTGGGCCATCTGCCAGGTCTGCGCCTTGTCTATCCACATCAGCGGCGTGGCGATGCGCAGGCGCCGCTCCAGCCCCAGGTTCAGCGCGACTTGCAAGGCTTTCATGGTGTCGTCACGGCAGTCGGGGTAGCCGGAGAAATCGGTCTCGCAGACGCCGGTCACGATGACCTGCAGACCGCGCCGATAGGCCAGCGCACCGGCCAGCGTCAGGAACAGCAGATTGCGTCCGGGCACGAAGCTGTTGGGCAGGCCGTCGGCCTGCATGGCAAAGGCCACGTCGTCGGTGAGGGACGAGCCGCCGATCTGGCTGAGCACGTCCAGCGACAGCAAATGGTCTTCACCCAGGCGCGGCGCCCACTGCGGGAACTGGCTGCGCAACTGGGCCAGCACCTGCTGGCGCGCGTCGAGTTCCACGTGGTGGCGCTGACCGTAGTCGAAACCCAGGGTTTCGACCCGTTCATAGCGTGCCAGTGCGTCGGCCAGACAGGTGGTGGAATCTTGTCCACCGGAGAAAAGAACCAGAGCTGAAGTATGCATGGCGGGCATTAAAGCACTGCAGGCATGCACGGCGATACACCGCGAAACAGTTTCTTACCACTACACCCTACCCGCCCGGGGTTGCGGCCGCCTTTATGGGCTGTTTTTCCTGCAATTTACGACAAAACACCGGCATCCCCCATGACAAGCCGCACGTCTGCCGCTAGCATGGCTGCGACACCCTCGGTCTTCGCCTTCGGGCCTCAAGGAGTCTTCATGCTTGCGCTTTACATCGGCAACAAGAATTACTCGTCGTGGTCCATGCGCCCCTGGGTGCTGATGCGCCAGGCCGGCATTACCTTCGAAGAGATCAAGGTACGCTTTGACAGCTTCTCGCTGCAATCGGGCTTCAAGCAGCGCCTGCATACCGTATCTCCCGTGGGCCGGGTGCCGGTACTGATCGATGGCGACCTGGCCATCTGGGACAGCCTGGCGATTGCCGAATACCTGGCCGAGCAATACCCGGACAAGCAGCTGTGGCCCCGGCTGGCGCCCGACCGGGCGCGGGCACGCAGCATCTGCGCCGAAATGCACAGCGGATTCACCGAGCTGCGCACCCACTGCCCGATGAACGTGGAAGCCCACCTGCCCGCGGCTGGCGCGCAGATCTGGAGCGAACAGCCGGGCGTGCGTGACGATGTACAGCGGCTGATCGACATGTGGAGCGCCCTGCTGAACTCGCACGGCGGCACCCTGCTGTTCGGTCACTTCACCATCGCCGACGCCTATTTCGCGCCCGTCTGCCTGCGCCTGGCCACCTACGACCTGCCCGTGCCGCCGCAGATCGAGGCCTATGTCAAGCGCATACAGTCCCTGCCGTCGGTGCAGGAGTGGGTACAGGACGCGATGGCTGAGCAGGATTTCATCGACTTCGAGGAACCCTACCGCGAACGGCGCTGAAATTCCCCCCCTGAGCGACTACGTCGCTTCCCCCTCTCATCCTTCGGTGGAGGGGGACGACACCATCGCTGCGGGGCGGCCCTTGCTCGGTGTCCCTGGACTGGAGCACGCCAGTTTCGTGGGCTGCGATCACCGAGAGAGACAGACGCGGTTGAAATCCGGCGACACTCGGGGCCATGAGTTCAATCCAAATCCTGATGGTCGGCGGCGCGGTGCGCGACCAACTGCTGGGCCGGCCGGTGAATGACCGCGACTGGGTGGTGGTGGGCGCGACGCCCGAACAGATGGTGGCCCAGGGCTACCAGCCCGTAGGCCGCGATTTCCCGGTGTTTCTGCACCCCGAGACCCACGAGGAATACGCGCTGGCCCGCACCGAGCGCAAGAGCGGCCGCGGCTACCGCGGTTTCGCCGTGCAGTCCTCGCCCGACGTGACGCTGGAAGAAGACCTGGCGCGGCGCGACCTGACGATCAATGCCATGGCCGCGCCGGAAGGCTGGCCCGAAAGCGGCACGCTCAGCGACCCGTATGGCGGTCAGCGCGACCTGCAGGCAAAACTGCTGCGCCATGTGACCGACGCTTTCCGTGAAGACCCGGTGCGCATTCTGCGCGTGGCGCGTTTCGCGGCCCGCTTTGACGACTTTCGCGTCGCGCCCGACACCATGGCCTTGATGCAGCAGATGGTCGACGCCGGCGAAGCCAGCGATCTGGTGGCCGAACGGGTCTGGCAGGAACTGGCACGCGGCCTGATGGAGACCGCGCCCGAGCGCATGTTCGAAGTGCTGCGCGACTGCGGCGCGCTCGCCGTGCTGCTGCCCGAACTCGCACGGCTGTGGGGCGTGCCCCAGCGCGCCGAGTACCACCCCGAAATCGACACCGGCGTGCACGTGATGATGGTGCTGCAGCAGGCCGCGCGCCTTCGGGCGCCGCTCGCCGTGCGCTACGCCTGCTTGGTGCACGACCTGGGCAAGGGCACGACACCGGCCGACGTCCTGCCGCGCCACATCGGCCACGAGCAGCGCAGCGCGCAACTGGCCAGGAAGGTGGGCGAGCGTCTGCGCGTGCCCAGCGACTGCCGCGAACTCGCCGACGTGGTGGCGCGCGAGCACGGCAATATCCACCGCAGCGGCGACTTGAATGCCGCCGCGCTGATGCGCCTGCTCGAACGCTGCGACGCAATCCGCCAGCCCGCGCGCTTTGCGCTGGTGCTGCTGGCCTGCGAATGCGATGCGCGCGGGCGTCTGGGGCTGGAAGACCAGCCCTATCCCCAGCGCGCGCGCCTGCAGGCGGCACTGGACCAGGCCTTGTCGGTGGTAACGGCCGACGTCGCCGCCCAGGCCGCGGCCGAAGGCAAGACCGGCCGCGCCGTGGGCGAGGCCGTGGCCGCCGCGCGCACCCAGGCGCTGCAGCGCTGGCTGGGCCAGACCTCAGGGTAAACCTCAGGACGGTTTGCAGGGTTTGGGCAGAACATGGATAGCTGTTCTCAGCCATCCCTTCCTGTCCATTCTTGAGGAGAGAGACCATGCAATACGCCCCGCCCGGCTCCGCCGCCGCCCCGCACAGCTTCCGTACCCAGTACGACAACTTCATCGGCGGCCAGTGGGTCCCTCCCGCGGGCGGCGCGTATTTCGACGTGGTCACGCCCATCACGGGCAAGGTCTACACCAAGGCCGCGCGCGGCACGGCCGCCGACATTGAAAAAGCGCTGGACGCCGCCCATGCCGCGGCTGACGCCTGGGGCAAGACCGCGGCCGCCGCGCGCAGCCAGATCCTGCTGCAAATCGCCGACCGCATCGACGCCAACCGCGAGCTGCTGGCCTATGTCGAGACCGTGGACAACGGCAAGGCGATTCGCGAAACGCTCAATGCCGACATTCCGCTGGCGGCCGACCACTTCCGCTACTTCGCCGGAGCCATCCGCACGCAGGAAGGCGGCATCAGCGAAATCGACGGCGACACCGTGGCCTATCACTACCATGAGCCCCTGGGCGTGGTCGGGCAAATCATTCCCTGGAACTTCCCCATTCTGATGGCCGCCTGGAAGCTCGCACCCGCGCTGGCCGCGGGCAACTGCGTAGTGCTCAAGCCCGCCGAGTCCACGCCCATAGGCATTCTGGTGCTCGCCGGCCTGATTGCGGACCTGCTGCCTCCCGGCGTGCTCAACATCGTCAACGGCTTCGGCCGTGAAGCCGGCATGCCCCTGGCCACGAGCAAGCGCATCGCAAAAATCGCTTTCACGGGCTCGACCAGCACCGGCCGGGTGATCGCCCAGGCCGCGGCCAACAGCCTGATTCCAGCCACACTGGAGCTGGGCGGCAAGTCGCCCAATATCTTCTTTGCCGATGTGATGGACAAGGACGATGCCTTCCTCGACAAGGCCATCGAAGGCCTGGTGCTGTTCGCCTTCAATCAGGGCGAAGTCTGTACCTGCCCCTCGCGCGCGCTGATCCAGGAATCGATCTACGAGCGCTTCATGGAAAAAGTGCTGCGCCGCGTGGCCGCCATCAAGCATGGCAACCCGCTCGATACCGACTCGATGATGGGCGCGCAGGCCAGCCAGGAGCAGATGACCAAGATCCTGTCCTATCTCGACCTGGGCAAGCAGGAAGGCGCGCAAGTGCTGTGCGGCGGCAGCGCGGCCAAGCTCGAAGGGGAGCTCGCGGGCGGTTACTACGTGCAGCCCACGCTGTTCAAGGGCCACAACAAGATGCGCATCTTCCAGGAAGAGATTTTCGGCCCGGTGCTGGCCGTGACCACTTTCAAGGACGAGGCCGAAGCGCTGGAGCTGGCCAACGACACGCTCTACGGCCTGGGTGCGGGCGTCTGGAGCCGCAACGGCAACGTGGCCTACCGCATGGGCCGCGCCATCAAGGCCGGGCGCGTGTGGACCAACTGCTACCACCACTACCCCGCGCACGCGGCGTTCGGCGGCTACAAGGAATCGGGCCTGGGCCGCGAAAACCACAAGATGATGCTCAACCACTACCAGCAGACCAAGAACCTACTGGTGAGCTATAGCGAGAACAAGATGGGCTTCTTCTGAGATCGGCCCACACAACCCTTGATACGTCGTTGCTGTGCCTTGCCGTGCTATTCGCACTGTCTGCGGCACAGCGCCTAGTCTCCACCGCAAATCTATCGATTTGCTGGGTTGTGTGGACCGATCCAGCGCCCCCGTCCCCTGTCAAGGAGGCCCGCCATGGTCGAACCCGTCATTGCCACTCCCGCCGCGCTGGTGCTGATCGCCGAGCTCAAGCAAAAGCACGGTCCTGGGCTGATGTTCCACCAGTCGGGCGGCTGCTGCGACAACAGCGCGGCCAACTGCTATCTGCTGGGCGAACTGACCACGGGCCCCGGCGATGTCTACCTGGGCCAGATAGGCGGCTGCCCGTTCTACATCGGCCGCGCCCAGTACGCGCACTGGCGCCACACGCAGCTGATCATCGACGTGATCGACGGCCATGGCGGCGGCACGTTCTCGCTGGAAGGGCCTGAAGGCAAGAGCTTTCTGACCCGTTCGCGGGTGTTCACCGAAGCCGAGCTCGCGGAGCTCGAAGCCCAGGGAGAAGCCACGCCACCCGGCTGATCACACCACGGACTGAACCCAGCGCTGGATGTCGGCTGCGCCCATGGCACCCGAAATCCGGCCCAGCTCCTGCCCGTTCCTGAACACCACCATGGTCGGGATGCTGCGGATGTTGTAAGGGGCCGCGGCCTGCGGGTGGGCTTCGGTATCGAGCTTGGCCAGCTGCACGCCGGGAGCCAAGGCCTTGGCCGCCTGCTCAAACGCTGGCGCCATGCTGCGGCAAGGCCCGCACCAGGGCGCCCAGAAGTCGACCACCACCGGCACCTGGCTGCGTCCCACATGCTTGGCAAAACTCGCCGCATCGAGCGCCACGGGCGTGCCCGTGACCAGGGGCTGATGGCAGCTGCCGCAATCGGGCGCATTGGTCAGCTGGTCGCTGGCAACGCGATTGGTGGTGTGGCAATGGGGGCAGACGATGTGCAGGGGATCGGACATGGGGTGAACCTCGGTCATGAGAGATGGAAGACGGGCCGCGACAGCCATTGTCTTTATCTCGGGGCATGGATCTCGGCTTCAAGACTGCCGTTGCAACTTGGCTCCCATCCGCCACCGGCCTATGCAGCTCAGGACCTGTCAATAGACCACGGATGATGCTTCGCCGAACAGATTACCGTCCTGGTAGACATGCTGGCTGAGGCTCTCGAGGTTGGTGAACTCCATGGCGGCAGTCCAGGCGGAATCGAGCGTGCCGTCACCGCTGCTGCCGAACGTGATGTCATCGTTGACGCCATGAAAAGCGCGATGCCCGACGGGCTCGCCCGCCGCCTCATGAAAGACTCTTGTGGGAGGCGGCACTTTTTTGAAGCAGCCAGCGCTTGGCTGCAGTGATAACAAAGGCATTTGTTCACCCCATGTGGAAATTTCAGCTGGAAGATGCAGCGCCCCGGGAATCGACTCTGCAGGTCCAGGCATCCTAACCCTGAGCAATCAAAAAAACTATCGCTGAAATCAGTGTCATTGATTACAACTATATCCCTGGGCGCAGCAAGGCACGCTGCCCGCCACGCATCCGCGGACCAGGGCAGCGCACAGGGTCAGACGAACTTCGCGATCAGCGCAGCGACCACGCTCAGCAGGAGCGTGCTGGCAAAGGGCAGAAAGATCTCGCGGCCAAAGATGCGAAAGCGGAAATCGCCGGGCAGGCGGCCCAGGCCTATGCGCTCGAGCAGGTTGGACAACCCGTTGATCAGCAGCAAGGCCAGGAAGATGATGATCAGCCAGCGGATCATGGGGCGCTCACAGCCGGTGCGTGCGGTCGCCCTGGGCAAAGCCCAGCGCCGGCCAGGGCTCCACACCGCGGCTCAGACCGATGACTTTGAACAGCTCGCCCATTTCGTGCTCCATCATCAGTTTGGCGGCCATGGCGCGCTGGCCTTGCGTCATTGCTTCGAGCTGCTGCAGCAGTCCGCAGTTGATCAGGAAATGCGCCTGGGTGGTATAGCCCAGCACGTCCATGCCGGCCTCCTGGGCGGCGACGGCGGTGCCGGTGAAGTTGACATGGGCCGTGATGTCCTTGAGGCCCAGGTCGACCAGCGGATTGTCGTCCATGCGGTGAGCGCGGTGACAGACCAGCGTGCCCATGTGGCGCTGCGGGTGGTAGTACTCGCCTTCGCCAAAGCCGTAATCGATGAAGAAGGCCGCGCCGCGCGTGAGCCGGTCGGCCAGGGTGCGGACAAAGGCTTCGCCCTGGGCGTGGATTTCGGTCAGGTAGTCCTGCGGGCCTTCGATCTCGATGGGCGGGCGCAGCGAGGTCGGCCGGTCTGCCCAGGCAAAGCCCGAAGAGACGTCATCCCAGGCCACGCCGCGCTCGAACCACTCGCCGCTCTTGCGCACCAGCAGTTGTACCGGCATGGCGTCCAGCACTTCGTTGCCCACCACCACGCCCTGCATGGCTTCGGGCAAGGCATCGGCCCAGTGCAGCTTGTCGGCAAAGGCCGCCAGGCGCTCCTGCTGGCGCGCGCGCAGGCTGCCCGACAGGTCGACGATGGTGTAGCGCGACAGCTTGTCGCCCAGTGTGCCCAGCAACTGCTCGGCCAGCGCGCCCGTACCGGCGCCAAACTCCCAGACTTCATCCGTGGCCGTGCGCTCCAGGGCTTCGGCCACCTGGGCCGCCAGCAAGCGGCCAAAGGCGGGCGAGATTTCCGGCGCGGTGACGAAATCGCTGCCGGATTCAGGCATGCTGCCGAACTTGGGCCGCTCGTTGGCGTAATAGCCCAGGCCCGGGCTGTACAGCGCCAGCGCCATGAACTCGTCAAAGCCGAGCCAGCCGCCCGCTGCTTCGAGCCGAGTGCGGATCTGCTGCGCCAGGGCGCCCGCTAAACTTTCACAACTGTCCGGCATCTGAGGTCTGTCTTTCTGGCAACAAGCCGCTATTTTCGGCGGTAAGTGTTGATTGCCATTTTTTGCGAGGAATTCCCGTGCACTTTTCGACTGCTGGCGTGAGCCAACGCTGGGTTCTGATCACTGGCGGCGGCCTGCGCCTGGGCCGCGAGTTCTGCCTGGCATTCGCGCGCGCCGGCTGGAACGTGGCCTGCCACTACCTGCACAGCCGGGGCGCCGCCGAAGCCACTTGCGCCGAAGTACGCGCGCTGGGCCGCCAAGCCCTGGCGTTCCAGGCCGACCTGTCCGACCGCGGCGCGGTCTCGCCGCTGATGGCCCAGGTCTACGCCGCCTGCGGCACCCTGCCCCAGGCGCTGGTCAACAACGCTTCGCTGTTCGAGCCCGACAGCGCCAGCGACTTCGGCGCCGACCTGGAACGGGTCGACCGGCTGCTGCACACCAATACGCTTTCGCCGCTGCTGCTGACCAGCGACTGGGCCAGGCGCTGGCAGGCCCATGACAGCGCCCAGCCGCCGACGCCGGGCGACCCGCGGCCGGTGGCCATCCATGTGCTCGACCAGAAAGTCTGCAACCTCAATCCCGATTATTTTTCCTACACCCTGTCCAAGTTGGCGCTGGAGCGGGCCGTGGCCTTGCAGGCCCAGGCGCTGGCGCCCGGCGTGCGCATCGTGGGCCTGGCGCCCGGGCTGATGTACCCCAGCGGCCCGCAAAGCCAGGCCAATTACGACCGCGCCGCACGCGTGAATCTGCTGCGCGCGCCCCTGCAGGCCCAGCATGTGGCACAGACGGGCGTGTTCTTCGCGGAAAACCCGTCAATCACAGGAATAACGCTATGCGTGGACAATGGACAGCATCTGGTGCCTCTGGAGCGTGATGTCATGTTCATGGTCGACGACTAAAGTCCGGCCCACTGCCCGACAATCCGCCCCTGACTTCACCCTTGCCATCGCCCACCACCATGTCCCATCTCCTGTCCACGGCCCCCAGCCTGTCCACGCACGCCCTGCTGGCCCAGTGTCGGCGGCTGTTCCTCCAGGGGCTGGAAAAGCAGGTCTCCATCGGCATCCACGACTTCGAGCGCGCCGCGCCCCAGCGCATGCGCTTCGACATCGACCTGTATGTGCCGCTTGGCGCGACCACGCCCAGCGCGGACGCCTTGCACGAAGTCGTGGATTACGACTTCGTGCGCGAGGCGGTACAGCGCGAAGTGACGCGCGGCCATATCGCGTTGCAGGAAACCCTGTGCGATGCCGTGATGCAGGCGCTGCTGGCCCACCCGCAGGTGGTCGCAGCGCGGGTCGCGACCAGCAAACCCGACGTCTACCCCGACTGCGAAGCCGTCGGCGTGGAAGTCTTCACCATCAAGCCGAACGCGGCCGAACTTCTTTTTCATCCATCATGACCCCAGCTGTTGTGGGCAACCAGACCCTGACCCTGACCGGTTTGCGGTTCGACGCCAACCTGGGCATTCTTGCCCACGAAAAAACCGCGCCCCAGCCCATCCAGGTGGATGCCGAGCTGAACCTGGGCTCCCAGGCCCTGCGCCCGCACGACGACGACATCGGCCATGTGCTCGACTACCGCAAGGTACGTCAAATCATCATCGACGAGTGCACGGCCGAGCATGTCAACCTGCTCGAGAGCCTGATCGGCAAACTCGCCCAGCGTCTGATGTTGTTACCCGGCGTACACGGCGTACGGGTGAAAATTGCCAAACTTGAAATTTTTGACGACTGCGAAGTCGCCATTCGCATTGAAACCGGACAATGGTGAGCCATCCATGAACGCCATCACAGAGCACAACCCCTGGATCGACGAAGCACCCGCTGTCGCCCCCACCGACGCCGCCGCCACCAAGGCCGCGGGAATCAAGATCGAACGTGAACAGCACAAGCTGGAAAAGCGCCTGTGCCGCGAAGTCGGCCGCGCCATCGTCGACTTCAACATGATCGAGGAAGGCGACAAGATCATGGTCTGCATGTCCGGCGGCAAGGACAGCTACACCATGCTCGACATCCTGCTGAAGATGCAGCGCCGCGCACCGGTGAAGTTCGAGCTCGTCGCCGTCAACCTGGACCAGAAGCAACCCGGCTTTCCCGCCCACATCCTGCCCGAGTATCTCGAGAGCCTGGGCGTGCCCTTCCACATCGAGACCCAGGACACGTACAGCGTGGTCAAGCGCGTGATCCCCGAAGGCAAGACCACTTGCGGGCTGTGCAGCCGCATGCGCCGCGCCATTCTCTACAAGGTGGCCGACGAACTGGGCTGCACCAAGATTGCCCTGGGCCACCACCGCGACGACATTCTGCAGACCCTGCTGCTCAACATGTTCTACGGCGGCCGCATCAAGGGCATGCCGCCCAAGCTGGTCAGCGATGACGGCAAGCATGTGGTGATCCGCCCTCTGGCCTATGTGCCCGAGAAGGACACGGAACGCTGGGCGAAGTCGCAGAACTTCCCCATCATTCCCTGCAACCTCTGCGGCAGCCAGGACGGCTTGCAACGCGTGGCCATGGGCGAAATGCTGCGCGAATGGGAGAAAAAGCACCCGGGCCGCATCGAGAACATGTTCCGAGCCATGCAGAACGTGGTGCCCACGCACATGCTGGACCCCAAGCTGCACGACTTCAAGAACGCCAAGGCCTCCGGCATTGCGAACCCCGAAGGCGATATGGCTTTCGACCACGAGGAATTCCCGACCGCTGCCAGCCTGCCCGGCGTGCAGGTGATTCAGCTGTCCTGACCCTGACGGCACGGGGGTGCCGGGCTCGCCGTCCCCCCGCCCTGGTTTTGCATTGCGAGCACTGAAGGAAACTGCCATGGCCACCATTCGCTGGAAACTCTCCCTCACGGTGCTTGGTTGCGCCGCCCTGCTCGCCGGCTGCGCCAGCGTGCGCGAAGTGCAAAGCGATGTGCAAAGCTACTCGTCGCTGTCGGCACTGCCCCAGCCGCCCACCTACCGGCTGGAGCTGCTGCCTTCGCAGCAGGCCCAGGCGCCGCAGTTCGCGACCATAGAGGCCCTGGCCCAGCAATCGCTGGCCAAGGTCGGGCTGCAGCGCGACGACAGCCAAGGCACGCTGGTGGTGCAGATCGGCGCCCAGGCGCGCTACACGCGCGACAACTCGCCCTACTACTACGGCGGCCCCTACGGCCCACGCTGGAACTGGGGGCTGGGCTTCGGCCGCGGCGCCGGTTGGGGCATGGGCTTTGGCGGCCCCTGGATGTTCGATGCACCGCCTCCGCTGCACTACCGCGCCGTGAGCGTGGTGATGCGCGAGCAGCGCACGCAACGCATCGTCTACGAAACCTCGGCCGTGCATGAAGACGTCTGGACCAACGATCCGGCGATTTTTGGCGTGCTGTTCGACGCCGCGCTCAGCGGCTTCCCCAACCCACCGCAGGGAACGCGCAAGATCCGCACGCCGCTGGCGGTGTCGGGACCGGCCACGCCCGCCACCCCTGCGGTGCCCAGCGCGCCACCCGCCAAGCCCTGATCGTCCCGCGGTCAGCGCAGCGGTGCCTCATCGCTCCAATGGAAATGCACGCGCGGCTGGATCTCGGCGATCTGCGCGCGCAGCAGGGCCGCCAGGCGCGCAGTCTCGCGCTGCGTGAGCCGCGCGACCGTGGTGGACAAGCTGATGGCCGCGAACGCGCGCCCACCGGCATCGACCACCGCGTGGCCCACGGCGGCGGTGTTGGTATTGAGGCAGCCGCCGCTGCGCGCATAGCCCAGCGCACGGGTCTGCTCGAGCAGGCCGCGCAGCGCGGGCTCGTCCAAACCACCATAGCGGCCCAGTGACTCGGCATTGGCCTGCAGCGCGGCCTCGATCAGCGCATCGTCCTGGGCGGCCAGGAGGGCCAGGCCGGCAGCCCCCACGCCCAGCGGGCGGCGCCCACCCACCGTGACACTCAGTGGCGGATCGAGCTTTTGCATATTGGTGTGGGCATAGCAGACGGCCTCGTGACCGCTCAGCACGAACAGGTAAGCGGCATAGCCGGTGGTGTCGGCCAGTTGCTGCAAGTGGGCCGTGAAAAGCGGCGCCACGTCATGGCGGCCACGTGCGGCCAGACCATGTTCAAACGGGCGTCGTCCCAGCACGTAGCTGCGGCCATCGGGCAAGGGGGCCACCAGGCGCGCAGCCATCATGTCGCGCAGCAGTCGGTGCACGGTGGGATGCGGTATGCCCGATTGGCGCGCAATGTCCGACAGCGTCAGGCCGCGCGTATCGTAACGAGAGAGCTGATCGAGGATACGCAGCATGCGGTCGAGCACCAAAGTCGCCATAGTTGTCCACCCAATGGAAAAACCGATTGTAGGACTGCGGTGGATCGCAAGAATACCCACGACGCCACGCAATCGCGCGGCCGCACGCTTATAAACATCCCCAGGAGACACCATGCCCCGTTCAACCACCGCCAGCTTTTTCCACCCACCGCGCCGCAGCCTGCTGTGCGCCGCGGCTGCACTGCTGTGCCTGGCCGCCGGCCCGCTGTCCGCGCAAGAAGCATTTCCGTCCAAGCCCATCCGTTTCATCGTGCCCTACGCGGCGGGCGGAACGACCGACCTGGTGGCGAGAACCGCGCGGGCGCGGGCGGCAACATCGGCATGGACGCGGTCGCCAAGTCGGCGCCGGACGGCTACACCGTGGGCATGGGCGCGATCTCGACCAACGCCCTGAATCCGCACATCTACAAGAAGATGCCCTTCGATCCGCGCAAGGATTTCACCGCGATCGGCCAGCTCGGCAACTCGACCATCGTGCTCGAAGTGGGCGCCGCCCTGCCCGTGAAGAACGTGGACGAGCTGCTGGCCCATGTGCGCAAGAATCCAGGCCTGCCCTACGCCACGGCCGGCGCCGGCACCTCGATGAACCTCGCCGGCGTGCTGTTCGCCCAGATCAGCAAGACCGACTGGGTGCATGTGCCGTACAAAGGCAGCGCACCGCTGATCACCGATCTGATCGGCGGCCAGGTGCCGGTGGCATTCGACAACCTGCCGGCCTCGCTGCCGCACATCCAGTCCGGCAAGCTGCGCGCCCTGGCCGTGGCCGGCGTACAGCGCTCGCCCGCGCTGCCCGATGTGCCCACCCTGGCCGAGGCCGGTCTGAAGGACTACGCCGTGGAGCCCTGGTTTGGCGTCTACGGCCCTGCCGGCCTGCCGGCCGCCGTGACGCAGCGCCTGAGCAAGGCACTGGAAGAAGCGCTGGCCGAGCCCGCCGTGAAAGACAAGCTGCTGGCCGCGGGCTTCACGCCCCGCAGCTCGACCGCGGCCGAATTCGATGCGCTGACAAAGCGCGAGTACGAGCGCCTGGGCAAGGTCGCCCGCAGCGCGAACATGAGCAACGACTAAGCCACCAGGACGCCGCCACCATGTACCCAGCACCCGACACCACCCACGACACGCAGCTGCGCAGCTGGATTGCCAGCGCCAACCAGCATGGCTGTGACTTTCCTATCCAGAACCTGCCGTTCGGCCGCTTTCGCGTGGCGGGCAGCGGCCAGGCCTTGCGCATCGGCGTCGCCATCGGCGACCAGATCCTCGACCTGCGGGCCGCCGGCCTGATCGACAGCGACGACATGAACACGCTGATGGCCGCCCCGGCGGCCGAGCGCCAGGCGCTGCGCCGCACCCTTTCCCAGGGGCTGAGCGAAGGCAGCGCGCAGCAGGCCGCATGGTCCAAAGCGCTGGTGGCCCAGGCGCAGGCAGAAATGGCCCTGCCTTGCCGCATCGGCGACTACACCGATTTCTACACCAGCGTGCACCACGCCACCAACGTGGGCCGTCAGTTTCGCCCTGACAACCCGCTGCTGCCCAACTACAAATGGGTGCCTATCGGCTATCACGGCCGGGCCTCGTCGATCGGCGTCAGCGGCCAGCGCGTCAAACGCCCGCAAGGACAGACCATGGCGGCCGGTGCATCGACCCCGGTGCTGGGGCCTTGCAAGCGCCTGGACTACGAGATGGAGCTGGGCTGGTTCATCGGCCAGGGCAATGACTTGGGCGAGCCCATCGCCATAGGCGCGGCGGAGCAGCACCTGTTTGGCGTGGCGCTGTTCAACGATTGGAGCGCGCGCGACATCCAGGGCTGGGAATACCAGCCGCTGGGCCCATTATTGTCCATAAACTTCGCCAGCACGCTGTCGCCGTGGATCGTGACGATGGAGGCGCTGGCGCCGTTTCGCGCGCCCTTTGTGCGCGACGAGAGCGATCCGCAGCCGCTGCCCTACCTGGACACGCCAGAGAACCGCGCGCAAGGCGCTTTCACGATCACGCTCGAAGTGCTGCTGCAGACCAGCCGCATGCGCGCCGCCGCCGAGCCCGCCGTGCGACTGTCCTGCACCAACACCTCGCGCGCCGCCTACTGGACGCCCGCGCAGCTGGTCACCCACCACACGGTGAACGGCTGCAACCTGCAGCCCGGCGACCTGCTGGGCTCGGGCACGCTGTCCGGCCCCGAGCCGCACGAGGCCGGCTCGCTGCTGGAGTTGGCCGGCAGCGGCAAACACCCGATCACACTGCCCAATGGCGAGCAGCGCAGCTTTCTAGAAGACGGCGACACGCTCACGCTGCGCGGCTGGTGCGAGCGCGCGGGCGCGGTGCGCATCGGCCTGGGCGAGGTCAGCGGGACGGTGGTCGGCTGACGGTCTTCGCGTGCGGCAGCTCAATGCCGGTGCTGGATATCCGGCACCGCTGCCATCAGCGCGCGCGTATAGGGGTGCTGGGGCGCATCCAGCACCGCCTGCGCCACGCCCGCCTCCACCAGCCGGCCGCGCTGCATCACGCCGATGTCGTCGCACATATGGCGTATCACGGCCAGGTTGTGGCTGATCAACAGATAGGTCAGGCCGAACTCGTCCTGCAGATCGCGCATCAGATTCAACACCTGGGCCTGCACGGACACGTCGAGCGCCGACGTGGGCTCGTCGCAGATGATGAATTCGGGCTGGCTGGCCAAGGCCCGCGCAATCGCGATGCGTTGGCGCTGGCCGCCCGAGAACTGGTGCGGGTATTTGCGCGCATCGTCGGGCGTCATGCGCACGCGGCGCAGCGCAGCGGCCACGCGCTCGGCCGTGTCGTTGCGGCTGACGCTCAAGCCCAGCACTTCCAGCGGCTCGGCAATCAGCCGGGCCACGGTCCAGCGCGGATTGAGGCTGGCGTAAGGGTCCTGGAAAATCATCTGAAAGCGCCGCCTCAGGGCCTGGGTGTCGGCGGCAGCGCTCCAGCGGTCCACGCCGTCGAACAAGACCTGGCCGCGGGTCGGCGGCGTCAGGCCCGCGACCATGCGCGCGACCGTGGACTTGCCCGAGCCGGACTCGCCGACCAGGCCGAAGGTGCTGCCCTGGCGAATGCTGAAACTCACCTGGTCCACGGCCTGCAGCGTCTTGCGCGGCTGGCGTGCCACCACGCGCTCCAGCCAGCCCAGCGACAGGTCGAACTCCTTGCCCAGATCGCGCACCTCCAGCAGGCTCTTCACGCCGGAGGCCGCGGGCCGGGGCTGTGGCCGGGCCGGCAGCGCCGTGGCCGGCTTGCCGATCTCGGGTACGGGCAAGCGCGCCAGGCGCTGGTGCACCGAAGGAATCGCCGCCATCAGCACGCGCGTATAGGGCTGCTGGGGCCGGTCCAGCACTTCGCGCACGGGGCCGGTTTCCAGCACCCGGCCCTGGTACATGACCATCACCCGGTCGGCCGTCTCGGCGATCACCCCCATGTCGTGGGTGATCAGCATGGCCGCCGCGTGGCGCTCGCGGCACACGCGGCGCAGCAGCGCAATGATCTGTGCCTGCACCGACACATCGAGCGCCGTGGTCGGCTCGTCGGCGATGATCAGCTGCGGCTGCGCACACAGCGCCAGCGCAATCGCCACGCGCTGGCGCATGCCGCCGGAAAACTGGTGCGGGTACTGGCCCATGCGCACGCGCGGCTCGGGAATCTCCACCTCTTCGAGCAGGGCCAGCGCGCGTGCGCGGGCCTGGGCCTCGGTCAGCGGCAGGTGGGTGCGAATGGTTTCTATCAGGTGGCGACCCACGGTATAGACCGGGTTCAGGCTGGTCAGTGGGTCCTGGAAGATGGAACCTATGCGTTTGCCGCGGATGCGGCGCATGGCTTCGCCGCGCAGCCCGTCAATACGCTCGCCGTCGAGCTCGACCGTGCCGCTGGAGATGCGCCCCGGCGGCTCGATCAGGCCGATCACGGCCGCGCCCGTCATGGACTTGCCCGCGCCCGATTCACCGACCACGCCCAGGATTTCACCGGCGGCGATCTCGAACGACACGTCGTCGAGCACCTGCACCGGCCCGCGATAGGTGTCGAAGGTCACGCCCAACTGGCGCACGCGCAGCACGGGGATGGGAAGGGAGTCGCTCATTGCAGCTTGGGGTTCAAGGCGTCGCGCAGCCAGTCGCCGACCAGGTTGACGGACAGTGCCAGGGCCAGCAGCACCAGCGAAGGGAACAGCAGGATCCACCATTCACCCGAGAACAGAAAGCTCTGACCGATGCGGATCAGCGTGCCCAGCGAAGGTTGGGTCGGCGGCAGGCCCACGCCCAGGTAGGACAGCGTGGATTCGGCGACGATGGCGTGGGCAAAGCTGATGGTGGCGATCACTAGGATGGAGGCCAGCAGATTGGGCAGGATGTGCCGGGTGAGGATGGCAGTGCGGCTGCGGCCTATGAGCTGCGCGGCCAGTACATAGTCTTTCTGCTTTTCGACCATCACCGCGCCGCGCACCGTGCGCGCGTACTGCACCCAGTCGGACAGGCCGATGGCCACGATGATCACCAGCACGGCGATCTGGTCGCGATAGGCTTCGGGCAGCATGCCGCGCACGATGCCCAGGATCAGCATCGCCACCAGGATCACCGGAAACGTCAGCTGCACATCGGCAATGCGCATCAGCAAGGTATCGAACCAGCCGCCCGCATAGCCCGCGATCAGGCCCAGCGGCACGCCTATGCACAGCGACAGCAGCACGGCCGACACCCCGACCAGCACCGACATGCGCAGGCCGTACAGAATGGCCGAGGCGACATCGCGGCCCTGGTCGTCCGCGCCCAGTGCGTAGAACGCGCCATTGACGCCATGCGACCAGGGCGGCGCGAACGCATCGATCAGCTCGAGGCTGCCCGAATCAAACGGGTTCTGCCAGGCCAGCCAGGGCGCGAACAGCGTCGCGAGCACGATCAGCACCAGCGCCGCGGCCGCGATCTGCACCGTGCGCGAACGTGCAAACGCACGCAGCACGGCCGAGTCGCTCTGGCGCCAGGGGCGCCGGCCCGCCGCAGCGGGTTTGTCAGTCACATCGCGCATGTCATCCCTTTGTGCGGAGGCCATCTTCACTTGCGGCGCAAGCGCGGATCGACCACCAGATAGAGCACATCCACCAGCAGGTTGATCAGCACATACAGCAGCGCAATGAACATCAGATAGGCCGCGATCAAGGGCACGTCCACGCCCTGGATGGATGAGATGAACAGCAGGCCCACGCCCGGCCACTGGAACACGGTTTCGGTCACGATGGCGAAGGCGATCAGCGAGCCGATCTGCAGACCGGCGATGGTGATCACCGGAATCAGGGTGTTGCGCAGCGCATGGCCGAAGTACAGGTCTTTCTCCCGCAGGCCGCGCGCGCGGCCGAAGCGGATGTAGTCGGAGCGCAGCACTTCGAGCATTTCGGCGCGCACCAGCCGCATGATCAGCGTCATGTTGTAAAAGCCCAGGGTGATGGCCGGCAGGATCAGCGCGCTCCAGCCCGAGGCCGTGAGCAGGCCGGTCTCCCAGCCGCCCACCTTGACCGTCTCGCCCCGGCCGAACGACGGCAGCCAGCGCAGCTCGACCGCGAACAGGTAGATCAGCCCTATGCCGATCAGGAAAGTGGGCAGGGACACGCCGACCAGCGACACCGTCATGACCGTACGGCTGAGCCAGCCCTCGCTGCGCAGCGCCGTGTACACCCCCAGCACCAGGCCGATCACCAGCGCGCCGATGGCAGCCGTCATCGCCAGCTCCAGCGTTGCGGGCAGGCGCTCGACGATGACGTCGAGCACCGGCCGCTTGAGACGGTAGGAAACACCCAGATCGCCCTGCAGCACCTTGCCCAGATAGTGCAGGTATTGCAGGGGCACGGGCTTGTCGAAGCCCAGCTCGGTGGTCAATTCCGCGCGCTCCTGCAGCGTGGCATCCTCACCCAGCAGGCTGATCGTCGGGTCGCCGATATGGCGAAACACCATGAAGGCGATGAAGGAAACGGCCAGCAACACCAGGGCCGACTGGCCCAGGCGTCGCAACAGATAAACCAGCATCGTTTTACTTCGCGCTGAACTTCACGTCCTTGAACTGCACCGCGTTGTCCGGGTGCACCGGCACGTCGATCCGCTTGATCGAGGCGAAATGGATCACCTGGTCATGCAGCGGAATGTAGAAGCGCTCTTTTTGCACCACGTCCCAGATGCGCTGTATGGTCTGGTCGCGCTTGGCCTTGTCGGACTCGGAAGCCAGCGCGGCGATGTTCGCATCCACCTCGGGGCTGCTGAAACCCGTGGCATTGGTCGGGCCACGGCCGTCCTTGCCGCGCGTATAGACCAGGAAGTCGAAGATATAGGCCGAGTCGTAGGTCGGCACACCCCAGCCGAACAGGTAGAAGTCGGCGTCGGCGTTGTTGATGGCCACGCTGTGCTGGGCAATCGGGCGCGCGACGACGTTGGTCTTGATGCCGACGCGCCCCAGGAAGCCGGCCACGGCCGTGCTGATGGCCTCGTCGTTGACATAGCGGTCATTGGTCGAATGCAGCGTGAGATCGAAGCCGTTGGCATAGCCGGCGTCGGCCAGCAACTGCTTGGCCTTGGCCACATCGACCTTGGGATAGGCCGCCATGGCCTTGGTGTAGCCGTTGACGAACGAGGGCGCGATGATGCCCGAAGGAATCGACAGGCCGCGCATCACCGAGCGCTTGATCGCATCGCGGTCTATGGCCAGGTGGATGGCTTCACGCACGCGCGGGTCGGCCAGCGGGTTCTTTCCCTTGAGACTGGAGTATTTGAGCTCCTTGCCCCCTACGTTCAGCCCCAGGAAGATGGAGCGGTTTTCCGGCCCTTCGTTGATGCGCAGCCGCGCGTCCTGCTTGAGTCGGGCCACGTCCTGGGCCGGAATGTCCTGGGCAAAATCGACTTCGCCCGACAGCAGCGCCGCCACGCGCGTGGCCGGCGACTTGATGGGCAGGTAGACCAGCTCGGTCACCTGCAGCGGCACCTGGCCCTTGCCCCAGTACTGGGGGTTGAGCTTCATCACGGTCTTCGCATCCTGCTCGCGGCTGACCAGTTGGTAGGGGCCGGTGCCATTGGCGTTGCGGGTAGAGAAGTTCTCGGTGGTGCTGGTGGTGTCCTGCGTGGTTTCAGCCCCCTTGGCCTTGGCCCAGGCCTCGTTCATGATGAACATGTTGGTCAGGTTGTCGGGGAAGATCAGGTTCGGCCCTTTGGTCTTGACGTGCACCGTGAGCTCGTCCACGGCCGTGGCCGATTCCATGGAGGCGAGCAGCGACTTGACCTGTGCGGTCGGCCCCTTGGCACGGTTGAGCGAGAACACCACGTCCTTGGCCGTCAACGGCGCGCCGTCATGGAATTTGACGTTGGGGCGCAGCTTGAACTCCCAGACCGTGGGGTCGGCCGTAAGCTTCCAGGAAGTGGCCAGCGTAGGCACCAGCTTGCCCTTGGCATCGCGGATCACCAAGGGCTCGTACATCTGGTGCAGCAGCACGAAATTGGTGCCGACGTTGAACGCATGGGGATCGAGCGTGGTCGGGTCGGAAGCGCGCGCCCAGCGCACCGTCTCGGCCTGCACCCCGCCAGCGGTCAGCAGGCCGGCAGCCAGCAGGGACGAAAACAGCAGTTTCAGCAGCATCAGAGTCTCCTCATCGAAAGGGTGAGAAAAGCTACGCTGCCGACGACTTTCCAGCCGACTGCTGCGTTCGCATACGCCAGAGATACAAGAACTGGGCCGGCCATGCCGTTGCCGGGCCACGCGCGCGGCCACCGGCGCAAGGCGCCGACCGGAAACCTCCTCCCACCCCTTGATCTCTGTGTGAGACCCATCTTGGCGGGGCCGCGGACGGCGAACAATGGGGAAAACATCAGCCCCCCTTGTCAGCAGCGGGCGCCTTCTGATGCGCGCAAAGATCGCATCCATGCACCGCGCCTCACCCTGCCCGGCCAATTGCCGCACAATCTGGGCTCGCACGCCTGGCGGCGGACCTGCGCAGCAGTCCATGCGCCGGCACGGCCCCCCACCCTCTGCGGCACGGCCACTCTCTTTTGCTCCACCCCATTCATCTGCCGCATGCAAGCCACCCGAATCATCGCCATCCGCCACGGAGAAACCGCCTGGAATGCAACGGCCCGCCTGCAAGGCCACCGCGATATTCCGCTCAACGAGCTGGGCCTGTGGCAGGCCGCGCAGGCCGCTCAGGCCCTGGCCGACGAGCCTGTGGCGCAGATCTACAGCAGCGACCTGCAGCGGGCCTACCAGACCGCCCAGGCCGTGGCCCAGGTCACGGGCGCGCCGCTGACCGCCGAGCCCGGTCTGCGCGAGCGCTGCTTCGGGGTCTACGAAGGCCGCACGTTCCAGGAACTGGAAGTCGAGCAACCCGAAGTCGCACTGCGCTGGCGCCAGCGCGATCCCGAGTTCACGCCCGAAGGCGGAGAGTCGCTGATCATGCTGCGCGACCGGGTGTCGAGCACGGTGGACCGCCTGGCCGCGCTCCATCCCGGCGAACTGATCGTGCTCACCGCCCACGGCGGCGTGCTCGACGTGCTGTATCGCCTCGCGACCCACCAGGAAGTGCAGGCACCGCGCACCTGGGAGCTGGGCAACGCGGCCATCAATCGCCTGCTGTGGACGCCCCAGGGCCTGGGCCTGGTGGGCTGGGCCGACAGCCGGCATCTTGAAAATACCGCGCGCGACGAAATATTCAGTTGAGACGGCCAACGCCGTCTTGCACCCGTATCGACTTTCTGAAGGACCTCACCGCCCCATGCGACTGCTTCTTGCCCTGCTTTTGCCGTTTTCCGTGTTCTTCACCATCGGCCGCCCGTTTTCCGGCCTGTTCTGCCTGCTGCTGCAGATCACGCTGATCGGCTGGATCCCGGCCGCCATCTGGGCGGTGTACGCCCTGGGCCAGTACAAGACGGACCGCAAGATCGAGAACATGCTGAAACAACGCCGCTGAACCAGCGTTGCACGGCCCTGGGACCAGGCGAGGGAACCGCCCTATGCCCCGACCCGCTTGTCCGCCCCCAGCGCGCTTGCCAGCAGTTTGACCCCGATCAGGCCCAGGACCGTGCCCGCCAGTTTGTCGACATAGAAGGCGAATCGGGCAAAGACGCTTTTCACTTTCTCCTGGGAAAGAATGTAAATAATGAAGGCGTTCCAGAGGAAGACCAGCAGCGTCATCCACAGACCCAGGCCCAGCTTCAAGCCGATGCCGATATCGCTGGTCAGCACCACGGAAAACAGGCTCAGATAGAAAAGGATGTTCTTGGGGTTGGAAATTCCGGAAATGAAGCCCGTGAAGAACTCCTTCAGGAACGTGCTCCGTGCCACCACCGCCAGCTCCTCCGAGCCCTTTGCAATGAAGGCGTAGTCGGATTTCTTGCTGCGCAGCGCCTGCCAGGCGACGTAGATCAGGAAAGCGCCGCCCACGAGCTTGAACACCGTCATGGCCACCAGGGAGGCGGAAAGCATGGCGCCCACCCCCAGGATGCACAGGCCGATGTGGATGCCGTTGGCCGAGGCAATGCCCAGGGCCACGCCCACGGCGACGGCTTTGCGGTTGCGCACCGCACTCTTGACGACCAGCAGAAAATCCGGGCCCGGACTGACCAGGGCAATGAAATGCGCGACGACAACCGTCGTGAAAATGGCAATGAGGCCGACACCCATGAGATTCCCCGGTTTGATGCTGTGCTGAAACTGCAGCCAGCCCGCTGAACGCGGGCCCGATCTGGCGATGCTACAGCGCTTTGCAGCCGGGCTGGCGCGGCTCAGGCTTCCGGCGTCCAGCCGCCCGGCGCGCGCACCATGCGTGGCGAATCGAAGGCGCCGACCACGGGAATCGCCTCGCCGGCCGCATTGCGCAGCTTGTCGCGCCACTGCGATCCCTGGCGCATGGCCACGGCGATGGCCACCACCTGGGCGCCGCAGCGCTCGAGCAGGCGCAGGCCCGAAACCATGGTCGTGCCCGAGCTCACGGCGTCGTCGACCACCAGCACGCGCTTTCCGGCCAGCAAGGGCAGCTGGTTCGGATCGACGTACAGCAGCTTGCCCTTGCCCGGCGTGGTGATCGAGCTCACGGGCTCGGACAGTTCGTCCCGGTACCAGTATTTGCGCGAGTAGCCCAGCGGCACATAGCGCGCGTGGCCCAGGCCCTGGGCCACGGCCGGCGCGAAAGCCAGGCCCAGCGTAGGCAGGCCGACCACGGCGTCGATCTCGAAGCCGCGCGCCTCCTCGACCATGGCGTCGGCCAGGGTCTGCACCACCGCCATCGATGCCTGGTTGGCGATCAGCGAGGCCACGCAGCGCTCGGGCTGGCTGGGCATGCCGCGCAGCGGCAGCACCAGATAGCGGCCGTCGCGCAGCCTTGCGGGGTAGCTGTGGCGATAGGGCGGCGTGGTCGGCTGCGTCAATTCATCCGCGCCGACGATGCGCTGCCAGTAATCGGTGGTGGCCTCGAAGCCGGGCAGCGCGACGGCCGCATCCAGTGCGTGGGTGCTCATAAAAACCTGTTCATCCAACAAAAAGCCGGCGCGACGCCCGGCGCGTGCGCTCAGCCGCGGCGCAGATAGGCTTCGGCCAGATGCACCCAGTAGCTGGCCGTGACCGGCAGCAAGGCATCGTTGAAATCATAGCCAGCGTTGTGCACCATGCAGCCACCTTCGCCCATGCCATTGCCGACGATGAAGTAATTGCCGGGCACCTCTTCGAGCATCAGCGCGAAGTCATCGCTGGCCTGCAGCGGCTGCAGGTCGGGAATCATCCAGGCCTGGCCCACATGCTCGCGCGCCACGGCCACGGCGAAGTCGGTCGCCGCCACATCGTTCATCACCGGCGGGTAGCGCCAGAGGTAGTCCACTTCGGCCGTCGCGCGGTGCACGGCCGCCTGGGCATGGGCCATGGCGGTGATGCGCTCGCGCAGCATCTGCCGCACTTCGGGACTGCGCGCGCGCACCGTGACGCGCAGCTCGCAGGTTTCGGGAATCACATTCGGCGCATCGCCGGCGTGGATCGCGCCCACCGTGACCACGGCCATGTCGTTGGGGTCGATTTCGCGCGAGCGAATGGTCTGCAGCGCCAGCACCAGGTGCGAGGCGACGACGATGGGGTCGACCGCGGCATGCGGCATGGCGCCATGGCCGCCCACGCCGCGCACGGTAATGATGGCCGTGTCGGAGCTGGAATACATCACGCCCGAACGGAAGCCGAAATGCCCCGCCGGGTAGCCCGGCTCGTTGTGGAAGGCATAGAGCGCGTCGCAGGGGAACAGCTTGAACAAGCCGTCCTCGACCATCTTCTTGGCGCCGCCGTGGCCTTCCTCGGCGGGCTGGAAGACCAGGTGCAGCGTGCCGTCGAACTGGCCGCGCTGGGCCAGCACCTTGGCCGCGGCCAGCAGGGTCGCGGTGTGGCCGTCATGGCCGCAGGCGTGCATCTTGCCCGCGTGGCGGCTGGCGTAGGGCAGGCCCGTGGTCTCATGGATGGGCAGAGCGTCCATGTCGGCGCGCAGGCCCAGGCGCTTGCCGCCGGCGTGGTTGCCCCGGCGCAGCGTGCCCACCACGCCGGTGATGCCCAGGCCGCGGTGGACTTCATAGCCCCATTCGGCGAGCTTTTCGGCGACCAGATCGCCGGTCATGACCTCCTGATAAGCCAGCTCGGGATGGGCATGGAGATGGTGACGCAGCGCCAGCATCTCGTCGCAAATGGCCTGGACTTCGGGCAGGACCGGCGCCATGGCCTCAGTGAAGGAGATCGATGTCATCGCGGTGCTTATTCCTGCTGGATGTTGGCGCTCTTGACGACCTGGGCATAGGCCGCCTTTTCCTTTTGCAGGAAAGCAGTGAAGCTCGCGGGCGTGCCCTTGCCGGGCGTCGCGCCGCCGGCGATCAGGCGCTGCTGCACTTCAGGCATGTGCAGCACCACGTCCAGCTCCTTGGCCAGCCGGGCGGCAATCGCCTCGGGCGTGCCCGCGGGCAGGAACAGACCGGTCCAGGTGTTGATGTCGAAGCCCTTGAGCGCCGGCGTTTCGCTGAAGGCCGGCACGTCGGCAATGGCATCGATGCGGCCGGCCGAAGTCACGCCCAGGGCCGCCAGCTTCTTCTGCTGGATCAGCGGCGTGGCGCTGGTCGTCACCAGATAGCCCATGTCGACCTGGCCGCCCATCACGTCGCTGGTGATCTGCGCGCCACCGCGGTAGGGCACATGCACCATCTTGACCTTGGCACGCTCCTGCACCATTTCCATGGCCAGGTGCAGCACCGTGCCCACGCCCGAGGTGGCGTAGGTCAGCTGACCGGGCTGGCTGCGGGCCAGCGCAATCATTTCGGTCATGGTCTTGGCGGGAAAGCCGGGCCGCGCCATCAGCACCACGGGAGCGGTGGTCACCAGGCCCACGGGCATCAGATCGCGCTCGGCGTCGTACTTCACGGCCGCATTGACCAGCTGGGCCACGCTGACCGGGCCGTCAAAGCCCATCAGCACGGTGTAGCCGTCGGCCTTGGCCGATACCGCCTTGCTCACGCCCAGCACGCCGCCGGCGCCGGGCACGTTGTCCACCACCACCGACTGGTGCAGACGCTCGCCCAGCTTCTGACCGATCAGGCGTGCGGTCGAGTCGACGTTGCCACCGGCACTGACGGGCACCACCAGCGTGATGGGCTTGAGAGCCGGCCAGGCTGCGGGAGCTGCCTGGGCCGCGGTCATGAGAAAAGCACCCGCGGCCGTCAGGCTGGCGGCGCACAGAAGCGAACGTAGCAACATAGTAGGAGAAGCAAAAAGCCGCAGCAGCCGCGCCGACCATCGGCGTCGCCCAGCTGACGGTGGGCTGGCACAGGAAAAAGTGTAAAAATTGTGCCACAGAGCTCTAATCCCTCGCTTAGCTTCCATCAAAGCGCAATCCAGCAAAACCCTGATCGATCAGCGCTCCAGCAGCGATCCGTCGGCGGCCAGGGTCTCGCCCTTGCGCGCCGTGATCAGGCCATAGCACTCGGGATGGCGGTGCAGGTCGAAGTTGAAGGTCGTGCGCTTGTAGACGGCGCAGAAATCCAGATCGCAGCGCCCGAGCACCACTTCATCGTCCTTGGTCACACAGCGCGCGACCACCTCGCCCGACGGCGCGACCAGCAGGCTGCCGGCAATGCTTTCCACGCCCTCTTCCAGCCCTCCCTTGGCCACGCTCGCCACCCAGCAGCCGTTCTGATAGGCCCCGGCCTGCACGGCGAGCTGGTTGTGGAACAGCGACAAGTCGTCGTGCTGGGGCGCGGGCGCGTTGTGCACGGGCGTGTTGTAGCCTATGAAGACCATCTCGGCGCCCTGCAGCGCCATCACGCGGTAGCTTTCGGCCCAGCGCCTGTCGTTGCACAGCGCCATGCCTATGGTGCCGCCGAATGCCTGGTGCACGTCGAACGATTGGCCGGGCGTGAAGTAGCGCTTTTCCAGGTGCTGGAATTTGCGCCAGGGCTCGTGCTCGAAATGACCGGGCACGTGGATCTTGCGGTACTTGCCGACGATGGTGCCACGGCGGTCGACGAGCACGGCGCTGTTGTAGCGCATGCGCTTGCCGCCCTCCTCGGCCAGTTCGGCATAGCCGAGGTAAAAGCCCACGCCGAGTTCGCGCGACAGCGCGAACAAGGGCAGCGTTTCACGGCTGGGCATGGACGGCTCGAAATAGCTGTCGATGACGGCTTCGTCCTCGATGTACCAGCGCGGGAAGAACGTGGTCAGCGCCAGCTCGGGATAGACGATCACGTGGGCGCCCAGGCTGTGCGCCTCGCGCATCATGGCGCACAGGCGGGCGACCACGGCAGCTCGGGAGTCGGCGCTCTGGATGGGGCCCAACTGGCCCAGGGCGACATTGACGATTCGGGACATGCTGGAATTCCTTGAATAAAAACGGTAAGGGGATCAGCGGTCGGCACGCTCTAGAAGGACCTGCAGCAGCACGTTCGCGCCCTGCACCAGTTGCTCGGGCGCGGTGAATTCGCGCACGTTGTGGCTCAGGCCGTCGCGGCTGGGCACGAACACCATGGCCGTGGGGCAGACGCGCGCGAACATCTGCGCGTCATGGCCCGCGCCGCTGGGCATGCGCAGCGTCGCCAGGCCCTGGGAATGGGCGGCGCGCTCCACGCTGTCGACCAGCGCGGCATTGAAGGCCACGGGCGCGAAATCGGCCAGCGAGCGGTGGCTCAGCAGCACGCCGTGCTCGGCGGCGATGCGGCGCGCGCAAGCCAGCAACTCGGCCTGGGCCTGCTGCAGCACGGCGCCGTCGGTATTGCGCAGGTCGACCGTCATCAGCGCGCTCTGAGCGATGACATTGATCAGATTGGGCTGCAGCGTGAGCGCGCCCACGGTGGCGAGCTGGCGCCCGCCGTAACGCTGGCTCAGCTCGTGGGCAAAGGCCGCGACGCGCGCCGCGGCCCTGCCCGCGGCCTGGGGCAACGCCATCGGCGTCGTGCCCGCATGGTTGCTGCGGCCGGTGAACGTGAGCTCGGTCCAGCAAATGCCTTGCACGCCTTCGACCACGCCGATGGCCAAGCCTTCGCGGTCGAGCACCGGGCCTTGCTCGATGTGCAGTTCGACAAAGCTGTCGACGCGCGGGCGGCCCACGGGCGCGCTGCCGGCATAGCCTATGCGCAGCAGTTCCTCGCCCAGCAGCGCGCCGTTGTCAACGGCACGAACGGCCAGGGCTTCTTCCAGCGGCATACCGCCGACATGCACCAGGCTGCCCAGCATGTCGGGCTGAAAGCGCGCGCCTTCCTCGTTGGTGAAGAAAGCCACCTGTAGCGGGCGGCGCGTGCGCCTGCCCGCGGCGCGCAGCGTGGCCACGACTTCCAGGCCGGCCAGCACGCCGTAGTTGCCGTCATAGAGGCCGCCGGTGCGCACGGTGTCGATGTGGCTGCCGGTGGCGACGGGCGGCAGGTCTTCCAGGCCCGCATAGGTGGCGAACACATTGCCGATCGCGTCGATCTCGACGGCCATGTCCAGCGCGCGCATGCGCGCCACGGTCCAGTCGCGCGCCGCGCGGTCGGCGTCGCTCAAGGCGAGCCGGTTGGTGCCGCCACCGGGCAGCGCGCCATGCCGACCCAGTTCTTCCAGGCTGGCGAGCAGGCGCGCGCCGTCGATGCGCAGATCGGCGCTCATGCGGCCTCCGCGCGCGCAGCCACGGCGGCGGCGCTTTCGCCTACCAGCTGTGCGTACAGCGCCGGGTCGGTCGCGGCTTCGCTGCCGAAGAACAGGATGCGGCTGTCCGCGCCCAGGCCCAGCTGCGCGCGCGCCTGCGGGCTTTGCAGCGCGGCAATCGCGGCCGCCACGCCGGCCACGGCCGACTCACCGGCCACGATGGCGCGGTCGCCGCCCAGCGGGTGGGCCAGCAGCCGCATGCAGTCCACGGCCGCGGTATCGGCGATCGCGCAGAACGCATCCGCGCCTTTTTCCAGGATTTCCCAGGCCAGATGGGAGACTTCGCCACAGGCCAGGCCGGCCATCAGCGTGTCGAGTTCGCCTTCGACGGCGCGCAGTTCGCCGGCGCGCGCGCTCTCCAGCAGACAGGCCGCGCGCTCGGGCTCGACCACCACGAACCGCGGGCGGGCGCCGCCGTCACGCTCCCAGAAATAGCCGCAGACGGCCGCCGCCAGCCCGCCCACGCCGGCCTGCACGAAGATGTGCGTGGGCCGTGCGCCCATCTGCTGCGCCGCTTCGTGCACCATCAGCTGGTAGCCCTGCATCACGTCGCGCGGCACGTCCATGTAGCCGGGGTAGGAGGTATCGGAAATCACGAACCGGCCCAGGGCCTTGGCATCGGCATCGGCGCGCCGCACGGCGTCGTCGTAATTGCCCGGCGTGCGCACCAGTTGCGCGCCGTAGGCCGCGATGGCGTCGGCACGCCCCTGGCTCACGGTGGCATGGACGTAGATCACGCAGGCGCAGCCGAACAGCTGCGCGCCCCAGGCCACCGAGCGGCCGTGGTTGCCGTCGGTGGCGCAGGTGACGGTGATGCCCTGGCACAGCGCGCGCACTTCGGGGCGCCGCAGGTCCTGGGCGTGCAGCGTCCGCCCCAGGCGCGCGCCGAGTTCGCGGCACAGCAGCCGCGCGACGGCGTAGGCCCCGCCCAGGGCCTTGAAGCTGCCCAGACCGAAGCGGCTGCCTTCGTCCTTGTAATGCAGGGACTGCACGCCCAGAGCCTGGGCCAGCGCGGACAGGGAATGCAGCGGCGTAGTCGCGTAGCCGTCCCAGGCCGTGAGTTCGCGCTCGGCCTGGGCCAGCGCAGCGGCGGACAGCACGGCGCTGCGGCGCGCGCCATAGGCCTCGTCGCGGCTGCGGTCGGGGTTGGCCGGGTTGAGAACGAGTTCCAGCGCCAGGGAGGGCACGGCGGACAGGGAAGATGACATGGAGATACCTCTACAAAAAATCAGGACAGGGCTTGCAGGTCGCCCAGGGCGGCGTGCAGTTGCTCGATGCGCGCCAACCGCGCCTGCGCATTGCGCTGGCGCGCAGCCAGCGCGGTGGCCAGAAAATTCACCAGACTGATGGCGCAGACATAGGCATCGAACAGCGGTGGCGCCCCCCCATCGCGGGCGCAGCGCAGCACCACTTCGGCCTGGGCCGCGGCCGCCAGCCATTCGCCGGGCGCCGCGTCGCTGAGCACCACCAGCGGGATGCCGGCCGCGCGCGCCGCCGCCAGCACGCGCGCCAACTGGGCGCTGCGCCGACGAAAATCCACGACCACCAGCAAGTCCTTGGCACCCAGGCCGGCCAGCGCTTCGGCTTCGCGCCCGCCGCCCGTGGCCAGCAGTTCCACGCCGGGGCGCACCTGGTCGAACAGCAGGCTGGCGTACAGCGCCGTCACCTGGCTGTGGCGGTAGCCGAGCACGCCGATGCGGCGCGCGCGCGCCAGCTGCGCCAGAGCCGCCTGCACGGCCTCGTCGGGCAGGTCGGCGGACCAGTCCAGCAGCCGCTGGGCATCGCGCCGCGCATGGGCCTGCAGGCCGGCATCGGCCTGGCCCCGCGCAGGCGTTTGCACCAGCCGCTCCAGCGGGGAATGGGCCGTGGGCCGGGCGCGCACCTGCCGCCGGAATTCATCAAACCCCGCATAACCCAGGCGCCGGAAGAAGCGCGCGGCGCTGGACTTGGACGTGCCGGCCAGCGTCGCCAGCTCGGTGGCGGAATAGCCGCGCAAATCCTGCTGGCGCGCCAGCACCACATCGGCCAGCTTGCGCTCGGCCGCCGACAGATCCGCATAGACCTGCTGTATGCGCGCTTCCAGCGGTATGGCTGACTGCTGCTCCATGGTTGTGCTCCATTGGTGTGCATCGCGCCCCAAGCTGGGGCAGTCGTGCACGGTATTGAAATTTTTTTCCCGCATTCGAACGCCAAAGAAACCGCTGTTTCAAATGGCACAACCATGCCAAGCAAAAGCAATGCCTGGAACCGCTGTTTCGCCAAGCCATGGCTTGCATTCCCTGGGAAAAAGGCCTTGCCGCCGCCGCCGCGCGAGCGCCCTTCGCCGCTGCTGCGGCACCCTTGTTCCAAGCTGGCACGCATCCTGCTCAGACCTTGGCGCATCCACATTTTTTTGAAAAAGGTCCTGCGCCATGAAGTCCAAAGTCTGTACCGCTGTTTCGGGTCTGCTCGCGGCTGCCGCTCTGTCGTTTGCTGCGGGAGCGCACGCCGACGATTCGCTCAAGGCCGTGATGGCCAAGAAAAGCATTGCGCTGGGCATTCCCACCGACTACCCGCCGTATGGCTACATGGGCCCGGACTTCAAGCCCACGGGCGTCGACGTGGCCGTGGCCCAATTGATTGCCGACAAGCTGGGCGTCAAGGCCGAGTTCGTGCCCGTGAGCACGCCCAACCGCATTCCCTATCTGCAGGCCAGGAAGATCGACCTGATCGTCTCGGCCCTGGGCAAGAACGAGGAGCGCGCCAAGGTGATCGACTTCACCGTCTCGTATGCGCCGTTCTTCCAGGCCGTGTTCGGCCCCAAGGACGTGGCCATCAAGTCGTTTGACGACCTGGGCGGCAAGACGCTGGCCGTGACGCGCGGCACCATCCAGGACGATGCGCTGCAAGGCCTGGCGCCCAAGACGCTGAAGATCCAGCGCTTCGAAGACGACAACTCGACCATGGCCGCGTTCATGTCGCAGCAGACCCAGTTCGTCGCCATCGGCGCGGCCGTCGCCGCCGCGGCGCTGCAGAAGAACCCCAAGGTCCAGGCCGAATACAAGCTGCTGATCAAGGACTCGCCCAACTACATAGGCGTGCGCAGGGGCGAGACCGCGCTGCTGACGCAAGTCAACGCCATCCTGCGCACCGCCAAGACCGATGGAACCATCGAAGGCTATTCGCAGAAGTGGCTGGGGCGGGGGATGGGGAACCTGCCTGACTGAGCTTGAGCACCCCCTGAGCCGCTGACGCGTCTCCCCCCTCTCATCCTTCGGTGGAGGGGGGCGGCAGCCTCGCTGCGGGGGGGCCGCCTAGGCGCGGCCCTTGCTCGCTGCCTCCCTGCTGGGGCGCGCCAGTTTCAGAGGCTGCGCCCTGAGCAGACCGGCCCCGGGTGAAGCCCCTGTTTTTTCCTGTTTCCACGGATGCGCCCATGACAATGGATTTCGCCACGGTACTGGCCCAATGGCCTATGTTCCTCAAGGGCCTGGCGCTCACGGCACTGCTCACGGCCATTGCGACGCCGCTGGGTGTGGCGTTGGGCGTGGCCTGCGCCTGGATGCGGCTGAACGCCGGGCCGGTGCTGCGCTTTGTCGTCAGCACCTATGTGGAAGTGTTCCGCAACACGCCGTTCATCATCCAGCTGTTCTTTCTGTTCTTCGGCCTGCCCTCGCTGGGCCTGCGGCTGTCGCCCGAAACCGCGAGCATTCTGGCGATGACGCTGAACCTCGGCGCCTATGCCTGCGAGCAGGTGCGCGCCGGCATTCAGGCCACGCCGCGCGGCCAGATCGAAGCCGCGCAAAGCCTGGCGCTGGACCGCTGGCAGATCTTCACGCGCGTGGTGCTGCCGCCTTCGCTGGGCCGCGTCTGGCCAGCGCTCACCGGCCAGATCATCCTGGTGATGCTGGGCTCGGCCGTGTGCAGCCAGATTTCCACCGAAGAGATTTCCTATGCGGCCAACCTGATCTCCAGCCGCACCTTCCGCAGCTTCGAGGCCTACATCGTGGTCACGCTGATCTATCTGGGCCTGGCCGTGCTGCTGCGCCAGCTGCTGAACTGGTTCGGCCCGCGTTTCGTTTTTGGCCGCCGCCGCTGAGAGGAAGCACCATGGTTGAATTCACTTTCTGGGATATCGCCCGCCATCTGCTGCTGGCCCTGCGCTGGACCGTCGGTCTGTCGCTGATCGCCTTTGTCTGCGGCAGCCTGCTAGCGCTGGCACTGCTGGTGCTGCGCCTGAGCAAGCTGCCGGGCGCGGTGCGCGCCGTCGCCTGCTATGTACAGATCTTCCAGGGCACGCCGCTGCTGATGCAGCTGTTCCTGATCTATTTCGGCCTGGCGATGCTGGGCGTGGACACCTCACCGCTGCTGGCCGCGAGCCTATGCCTGACGCTCTATGCCAGCGCCTATCTCTGCGACATCTGGCGCGGCTGTGTCGAGTCCGTGCCCAAGGGCCAATGGGAAGCCTCGGCCAGCCTGGCGCTGAGCTTCGGCGAACAGCTGCGCCATGTGATCCTGCCCCAGGCCATGCGCCTGGGCGTCGCGCCCACGGCGGGCTTCATGGTGCAAATCATCAAGGGCACGGCGCTGACCAGCGTGATCGGCTTTGTCGAAGTCACCAAGGCCGGCCAGCTGATCGCCAACGCCACCTTCGAGCCTTTCCTGATCTACGGCTGCGTGGCGCTGATGTACTTCGCGCTGTGCTTTCCGCTGTCGCTGTGGAGCCAGCGCCTCGAGCGCCGCCTGCGCACCGCTTCCTGATTGCCGGCTTTTTTCGGACTTCCGCCATGACCTCTATCGCCAACGCCCCCTCCTCCCCTCTCGCCGCCCAGGTGCCCCTGGTGGACATCCGCGGCCTGCGCAAACGCTACGGCAGCAACGAAGTGCTCAAGGGCGTGGACCTCACGATCGCGCGCAGCGAAGTGGTGTCCATCATCGGCAAGAGCGGCTCGGGCAAGAGTACGCTGCTGCGCTGCATCAACGGCCTCGAAGCCTTCCAGGAAGGCACGCTCACGGTGCACGGCCAGCCGCTGCAGGCCGACAACGCGGGCGCCATGCGCGAGCTGCGCAAGAACGTGGGCATGATCTTCCAGAGCTTCAACCTGTTCCCCCATCTCACGGTGGGGCGCAATGTGATGCTCGCGCCGACGCTGGTCACCAGCCAGCCCAAGGACCTCGCGCGCCAGAACGCCGAGCGCCTGCTGGCGCGCGTGGGCCTGGCCGAGAAATTCGACGCCATGCCCGACCAGCTGTCGGGCGGCCAGCAGCAGCGCGTGGCGATCGCGCGCGCCCTGGCCATGGACCCGGAAATCCTGTTGTGCGACGAAGTCACCTCGGCGCTGGACCCCGAACTGGTGGGCGAAGTGCTGCAGGTCGTGGAAAGCCTGGCCGACCAGGGCATGACGCTGGTCATGGTCACGCATGAAATGAACTTCGCGCGCAAGGTCAGCGACCGCGTGGTGTTCATGCACCAGGGCAAGGTGCACGAAGTCGGCACGCCCGAAGCGCTGTTCGGCGCGCCGCAGACGCCCGAGCTGCAGCAGTTCCTGGGCAAGGGGCATTGACCCGGTAAGAAATACAACAGCCCAGGGTTCCCCTGCATCGCCAGCGCCATTGCTGCGCGACACAATTGCAGGCATGCACCTTTCACGCTATGCACTGGCCTGGTCCGGGCCGGCTCTGGGCATATTTTTTGCGCTGCTATTCGCCTGGCGCGTGCTCACCGCTGACACCGGACACCCTCCGCTGGCCGAGTTCACCGTCGCCTGGGCCACGGTACTGGTCAGCCTGCTCGCTGGCGTGGCTGCGCTGCGCGCCCGCTTGAGCCCGGCGCTGGCCTGCATGCTCCAGGCCGGCGCGCTGGCCACGGCCAGCAGCGCGCTCGGCCTGCAGCCCTGGCACCTGGTCTTCAAGCCGCTGGCAATGCTGTGCGCACTGTGCGCCGTGGCGTTGCACCTGCGCCGCAGCGGCGGTGTACGCGGCGCATGGCTGCTGCTCGCGGCGCTGGCCGCGTCGCTGACCGGCGATGTGTTTCTGATGCTGCGCGACCTGTTCATTCCGGGGCTGCTGGCCTTTTTGCTGGCCCATCTTTGCTATATCGCGCTGTTCAAGCAGGGCCAACGCTGGTTTGCCCACCACGGCGCGCTGGCCATGGCGCTGCTGCTGGCCGTCGCCATGTACACCTTCCTGTGGCAGGGCGGCCTGCCCGCGGCTTTGCGCCTGCCGGTGGCCGCCTATGTGCTGGTGATTGCGCTGATGGCCGCGCAGGCCTGGGGCCGCTGGAGTCAAGCCCCGCGCGCCGACCGGCCCGCGGCCCTGCTGGTGGCACTGGGCGCATGCAGCTTCATGCTCAGCGATTCGCTGCTGGCAAGCAACCAATTTGTACAGCCCCTGCCCTGGGCGCAATTGGGCGTGCTGGGCAGCTATTACCTGGCACAGGCATTGATCGTGGTCGGCATGCTCTGCGCCATGCGTCCCGGGCCGCGTTAGAGCCTGTTCACGATCTTAGAGCGGCGGCCCATCGCTGGCGATCTGCCCATCGACCAGCTCGACCACGCGATCGCAGCGCGCGGCCAGGCGCGGGTCGTGGGTCACGATCACGAACGTGGTGCCGCGCTCGGCATGGATGCGGCGCAGCAGCTCGAACACCGCTTGCGAGGAGGCGGTGTCGAGATTGCCCGTGGGCTCGTCGGCCAGCACCAGCGCCGGATCGTGCACCAGCGCGCGCGCAATCGCCACGCGCTGCTGCATGCCGCCCGAAAGCTCTCCCGGGCGTTTGTGGCGCGCATCGTCCAGGCCCACGGCGGCGAGCAATTCCTCGGCCCGCTCGCGCTCTTGGGCGGTGACCCGACCGCTGGCAATCAGTGCCGGCAGGGTCACGTTCTCCAGCGCCGTGAACGCCGGCAGCAGGTGGTGGAACTGGAACACAAAGCCCAGCGCCTCGCGCCGCCGACGCGTGAGCGCGGCGTCATCGAGGCCGGCCATTTCCGCGCCTTGCAACTGGTAGCTGCCGTCGGTCGCGGGTTCGAGCAGCCCCAGGAGATTGAGCAACGTGCTCTTGCCCGAGCCCGAGGGACCGATCAAGGCGATGAACTCGCCCGCGTCCAGGCGCAGGTCGATGCCGTGCAGCACTTCGGTCTCGTTGGACCGGCCCAGGTGGTAGCTTTTGCGCAGGCCGGACAGTTGCAACAGGGGCGTGTTCGTCATGGGCTAGCCCTCAGATACGGATGGCTTGCGCCGGGTCCATGGCGGCCGCGCGCCGTGCCGGCGCCACGGCGGCGAGCACGCCGCACAGCGTGGCCAGCAGCGCTGCCTCGAGCAGCGCGCGCGGCGCCAGCGTGATCGGGAACAGCGGGCCGCCGTCGGGGCCGCGCACGAAGGCGGTGAACACCCAGATCAGCGCCGCCGCGAGCAGCAGACCGAGCAGCGAGCCGACGGCGCCGACCATCGCGCCCTGAAGCAAGAACACGCGCGCGATCTGCCCGCGCGTGGCGCCCATGGCGCGCAGGATGCCGATCTCGCGGCGCTTTTGCACCACCGACACCACCAGCACGCTGGCAATGCCCAGCACCACCACGATCAGCACCACGGCGCGGATCACGGCCGTCGAAATCGACTGCGCCGACAGCGCCGACAGCAGCTGCGCATTGTTGTCCTGCCAGCTCTCGACGCGGTAGGGATAGGTCTGCCGCATCTGCTGGGCCATGTTCTGCGCCTGCCAGACATCGGCCAGCTGCAACTCAAGCACCGTCGCGCCGCCGGGCAGGCCCAGCAGGCTTTGCGCGCTGCGCAGCGGCACCAGCACGGTGCGCCGGTTCAGGTCCTTGACGCCCAGGTCGAGCAGCGCGCTCACGCGCACCGACTCGGTGGCGCTGCCGGTGTCGATGGTGAAACGGTCGCCCGCGCGCAGACCCAGGTCGGCCGCCAGCTCCACGCCGACCATGGCCTCGCCGGGTGCGAGCTGCAGCCGGCCGCTGGTGATCTTGCGCTCGAGGTCAACGATGCGCCGGTAGCGCTGCAGGTCCACGCCCATCAGCGCGATCGCCTGCGTGGCCTCGCCACGCAGCGCCAGCCCGGCGCCCGAGACCATGGGCGAGACCGCGGTCACGCCGGGCCAGCCCTGCAATTGCGGCAGCAGCAGCTGCCAGTTGGCGATGGAACGCAGGCGCTGGGCGCGCGGCTGGGTGTCGGTGATGCGGGGCGCCGGGCCCTGCGCCAGCGGCAGCGCCGGGAGCACGCGGTCATCGGGCGCGCGCAGCGTCAGATGCGCCTGCGTGCCCAGCGTCTTGGCCACCGTGTTGGCC
>JAMNYN010000405.1 GCA_023622805.1 Pseudomonadota bacterium
ACGGTATTGAAATCGGGATGGTGGGCAATGCCGTTGAACAGCGTGCTGACGGCCGGAAAACTGTGGAAGCGGTGCTTGGACAGCTCCTGCAGCGTGGCCTTGAGGTCGCGCGGATTGGGAATCAGCAGGGTCTTGCCGCCCGTGCGCATGGACAGCATCATGTTCACCGTGAAGGCAAAGATATGGTACAGCGGCAGAGCGCAGACGCTGGTGGGTTGCTCGCCCGTGGGGATCTTGCCCATGGCCGGCGCATTCCAGGCTTCGGACTGCAGCACGTTGGCAATCACATTGCGGTGCAGCAGCACGGCGCCCTTGCTCACGCCCGTCGTGCCGCCGGTGTACTGCAGCAAGGCGATGTCGTCGGGCTGCAGTTGCGGGGCCTGGAAGCTGGCATGCGCGCCCTTGGCCAGCGCGTCATTGAAGCGCACGGCACCGGGCAGTTGGAAAGGCGGCACCATTTTCTTGACCTGGCGCACCACGTAGTTGACCAGCATGCCCTTGATCAGGCCCAGCGAGTCGCCCATGGCGCACAGCACCACATGTTTGACGGCCGTGGCGGCAATACAGGCCTGCAGCGTGGTGGCAAAGTTCTCGATGACGACAATCGCCTTGGCGCCCGAGTCCTTGAGCTGGTGTTCGAGTTCCGGCGCGGTGTACAAGGGGTTCACATTGACCACCACGTAGCCCGCGCGCAGCACGGCGGCCACGGCCACCGGGTACTGCGGCATATTGGGCATCATCAGCGCCACGCGATCGCCCTTGGCCAGGCCCAGTCCCTGCAGATACGCGGCAAACGCCCGGCTTTGCGCATCGGTCTGGGCATAGGTCAGTTCCTTGCCCATGAAGCTGTACGCCACGCTGTCGCGGTGCCGGGTGAATGCCTCTTCCATCAGGGCCACCAGCGACGTGTATTGGGAGGCATCGATATCCGCAGGCACCCCTTGGGGATACGCGCCCAGCCAGGGACGATCACTCATAGTCTTTGTGTCTCCATTGTTTGTTCGCCAACGCTCAGACGATTGTCAGCGTAGCCCCGTACGCTGGCAGCCTGTGATTACCCTAGTCAATGGACCGCGGCCCCAAAACTGCCGTGGCCCGGCAAGGGCCGCCGCTCAGGGGGCGCCTTTGATCAGGGCGATCCCGGGAAAGCCGGCACCACCAGCTGACCGTCCAGCGAAGACAGGCTGTCGCGCGCTGCGCTGGCCACGGCCAGGGCCCAGGCGCGTTGCTGCCGGACCTGGCTGCCCGTCTCGGTCTGCAGCAGGCGCTGATCGGCGACGATTTGCAGCTCCACAAAGCCCCCGTCCTCGGTCGCGAAGCGGTAGCTCAGGTGGCTGTAGGCCCGACGGGGCTGCAGCCGGTTGCGCTCCAGCCAGGCCTGGGTTTCGGGCTTGGTGCGCTGCAGCCACTGCTGCGCATCGGCATTGCGGCGCAAGCGCAGGCAATCCAGGCGGTCGGGACTGCCGAAGGCGTCATCGCGCATCAGCACGTCCAGCTCGCGCGGGCAGCCCACGCCCCAGGTCACGGGTTTCCAGAACAGGTTGGAGGCATTGGTGCGCACCAGCAGCACCGCCAGGGTCTCGCGCTGCGGTCCGCGCAATACCAGCGCGCGGCTGCGCAACGCCACCTTGGTCGCCGCGGCCGGCATGGCTGACCAGGCCTCATCGGCAGCTCCCAGATCGGCCCAGGAGCCCGCGGGCAAAACGAGCTGCGCCCGACCCACCGCATAGTTCCCTGCCGGCGCTTTCGACGTTGCCGGCGTTTGCAGAGCGCAGCCACTCAAGGCCAGCAGTACGCCAACGCCCCACAACGCCCAGCGCGCCCTCGGCCATCCCATTCTCTTCATGCCTTGGTCTCCCTGCTCATGAACGCAGCCTGCCAGGCCGGTTCGGATTGTTATCAGTAGAGCACATGCTGCACGCTGCGCGGGAAAAACGCAAACGAGTATTGGCCCCCACGCTTGCCCACTGCGTGTGGCGCGCTGCCCCCCGAGGGGGCCGTCCGCCGCCTTGGGACGGCCCGGCGGCGGCGGATGTGGCCCTTCTCGGGCGCTCTGCCCTATCGACCGATGCCCTCCGCTCGCGCTGCGCGTAGCTGCTCCGCCTCCCGGCGCACGCAAAAAAAGCCCCGAGGCCAAGAGGCCTGGGGGCTTTTGCGGTGGCTGCGGCCCCTGTGGGGGCGATGCAGCGCGGCCGGCTTCAGTTCACCACTTGCTTCAGCACGCCCTGGGCGTACATGCCGGCGACGACTTGCAGGTTGTGGCCCTTGATCTTGCCGGCCTGACCTTCGCAGCCGAATTCCATGTAGCGCTGCTTGCAGATCTGCTTGGCAGCTTCGCGGGCAGGCTTGAGCCATTCGCGGGCATCGAACTTCTCGGGGTTCTCGAACAGGAACTTGCGCACCGCGGCCGTCATCGCCAGGCGGATGTCGGTGTCGATGTTGATCTTGCGCACGCCGTACTTGATGGCTTCCTGAATTTCTTCCACGGGCACGCCGTAGGTTTCCTTCATGTTGCCGCCGTACTGGCGAATGATGGCCAGCAGTTCCTGGGGCACGGACGAGGAGCCGTGCATCACCAGGTGGGTGTTGGGCAGACGGGCGTGGATGTCCTTGACGCGCTGGATCGACAGGATATCGCCTGTGGGCTTGCGCGTGAACTTGTAGGCGCCATGGCTGGTGCCGATGGCGATGGCCAGCGCGTCGAGCTGCGTGGCCTTGACGAACTGCGCGGCTTCTTCGGGGTCGGTCAGCATCTGGCTGTGGTCCAGCTTGCCCACGGCGCCGATGCCGTCTTCTTCACCGGCTTCGCCGGTTTCCAGCGAACCCAGGCAGCCCAGCTCGCCTTCCACCGTGACGCCCACGCGGTGGGCCATTTCCACGACTTTGCGGGTCACTTCGACGTTGTAGTCGAATGAAGCCGGCGTCTTGCCGTCTTCCATCAGCGAGCCGTCCATCATCACCGACGAGAAGCCCAGGTCGATCGCGCCCTGGCAGATCGCGGGCGACTGACCGTGGTCCTGGTGCATGACCAGGGGAATGTGCGGGTACTGCTCGATCGCCGCCTGGATCAGGTGCTTGATGAAGGCTTCGCCGGCGTACTTGCGGGCGCCAGCGCTGGCTTGCAGGATCACGGGTGCGCCGACTTCATCGGCCGCAGCCATCACGGCCTGGACTTGCTCCAGGTTGTTGACGTTGAAAGCAGGAATGCCATAGCCGTTTTCTGCAGCATGGTCGAGCAGTTCGCGCATCGAGACGAGGGACATGGTCGTGGATCCAATTCAGGGTGGGTTAACAGCCCGCGGGGTGAGTCCGGGCCCAGCGGTGGTAACCGCTGTGTAACCCGAGATTTTACCCGGGCTGCAAAGCCCGCACCAGTGCTGCCGTTGCCGCCCCCGACCGGACTCAGTTATCCATGGAGCTCGCAACTCCCACGACCGACGCAACTGGCACCCCCAGCAAGGGGGCAGCGAGGAAGGGCCGCCCCGCACCGAGGCTGCCGCCCCCTCCACCGCAGGATGAGAGGGGGGAGCCGCACAGCGGCTCGGGGGGTGTGCCGTTAACTAGCTCTGCAGATCTGCAGCATATTCGTCCCGCCCGGCTGCCCCATGGGCAGGCCGCAGGTGATGGCGTAGACGTCGCCCTGCTGCACGATGCCGCGGGCCTTGAGGTGGGCTTCGGCCTGTTGCAGCGCCGTGTCACGGTCGGCCGAAGTGTCCATCAGCAGCGGGCGCACGTTGCGGTACAGCGCCATGCGCCGCTGGGTCTGGACCTTGGGCGTCAAGGCGTAGATCGGGATGTGGATGCGCCGGCGGCTCATCCACAGCGCCGTCGAGCCGCTGTCGGTCATGGCCACCAGGGCCTTGGCGCCCAGGTGGTGGGCGGTGAACAGCGCGCCCATGGCGATGCTCTGGTCGATGCGACCGAACGTGCGACCGGTGAAGTCGGCATCGCGCTCCACGTCTTCCGCGGCCTCGGCGGCCGTGCAGATGCGGGCCATTTCTTCCACCGTTTCCAGCGGGTACTTGCCGGCCGCGGTTTCCGCGCTGAGCATCACGGCGTCCGTGCCGTCGAGCACGGCATTGGCCACGTCGCTGACTTCGGCGCGCGTGGGCACGGGGTTGGTGATCATGCTTTCCATCATCTGCGTCGCGGTGATGACGACCTTGTCCATCTCGCGTGCCATGCGGATCATCTTTTTCTGCAGCGCCGGCACGGCCGCATTGCCCACTTCCACGGCCAGGTCGCCACGCGCGACCATGATGCCGTCGGACACGCGCAGGATGTCGGCCAGGTGGGGAATCGCTTCGGCCCGCTCGATCTTGGCGATCAGGCCGGGCTTGTGGCCCCAGGGAGCGCCGGCCACATTGCACAGCTGGCGCGCCATTTCCATGTCGGTGGCGTTCTTCGGAAAACTCACGGCCACATAGTCGGCCAGCAGGCCCATGGCGGTCTTGATGTCTTCCATGTCCTTGGCCGTCAGCGCCGGCGCCGTCAGGCCCCCGCCCTGCTTGTTGATGCCCTTGTTGTTGGACAGCTCGCCGCCGAGCTTGACGGTGGTGTGCACCTCTTCGCCCAGCACCGAATCCACGGTGAGCACGATCAGTCCGTCATTGAGCAGCAGCAGGTCGCCGGGCTTCACGTCGCGCGGCAGTTCCTTGTAGTCCAGGCCCACGCCCAGCAGGTCGCCAGGCGTGGTGCGCGAAGCGTCCAGCACGAAAGGCGCGCCGGGTACCAGCATGACCCGGCCTTCGGCGAACTTGCCGACGCGGATCTTGGGGCCTTGCAGGTCGGCCATGATGGCCACTTCACGGCCCGCACGCTGAGCCGCGGCGCGCACCATGGTGGCGCGGTCGATATGGTCCTGCGCCGTGCCGTGGCTGAAATTCAGTCGCACGACGTTGACGCCGGCGCGCACCATGCGCTCTAGCAGTTGTGGATCGCTCGACGCTGGACCCAGGGTGGCAACAATCTTGGTGGC
>JAMNYN010000346.1 GCA_023622805.1 Pseudomonadota bacterium
AGCCCAGCAGCACCTGGCCTTCGGCCTTGATCGCGCGCTCCATCTCCTGCTCGCAGGCCAGGCGCGAAGCGTGTTCCTTGGGCAAGAAGATCATGCCCACGCCGTATTCGCCCGAGGGAGGCAGTGTCACGCCCTGCAATGCCATCTCTTCGCGGTAGAGCTGGTCGGGAATCTGGATCAGGATGCCGGCGCCGTCGCCCATCAGCTTGTCCGCGCCCACCGCGCCGCGGTGATCGATGTTTTCGAGGATCTTGAGCGCACCCGTCACGATGTCGTGGCGTTTCACGCCCTTGATATGGGCGACGAATCCCAAGCCGCAGGCATCGTGCTCGTTGCTCTTGGAATACAGACCGTGTTCTTGCAGGTGGGCGATCTCGGCAGCCGTGGTCATGGCGGAATCCTCAGTTATTTTCGCAGGGAGCCCGAGATTACGGTAATGCATCAACCTATGCAAGAAAATATAATTAGGGTCGGATTCAATTATTTCCCGACAAAACCATTCAAGAAATAAATAAGGGACATATTAAAATCAGGAGCAGAAAAACTTTGCAAAGCGAGGCTACCTATCCCCTCCACCCCAGGTTGAGAGTGGGAGCCACGTAAGCAAGCGTGGGAGATTTTTTCTCAGCCCTCGCACGCGCGCAGCCTTTGAAACTGGCGCGTCTCAGCAAGGGGGCAGCGAGCAAGCGCCGCCGCGCAGCGAGGCTGCCGTCCCTCGCCGGGCGCCCCCCTCCACCGTAGGATGAAAGGGGGAAGCGACGTAAGTCGCTCAGGGGGTGCCAGAAATTTTCGGCGGGCGTCCTGCGCGCTGGCGCACTACCCGGCGCTGGGTGCGGTTTTGCAAATCCGCCACAAACTCCGGCGAGCCCAGGGCCCAGCCGCGCAGCGCTGCCTGCTCTATGGTCTCCATCTGTTCGCTCGAAATGCCATCGGCGACCGCCGCCTGGTAGCCGGCCTCGCGCGCAAACGGCGTATTGCCCAGGGCCCAGAAAGACGGGTGCGGATGGACCAGGGTGCTGTAGCGCAGGCCGGCGTTGTGCTGGTAGCTCGACCAGGCATAGTCCGCGGGCTGGCGCGCGAGCCCGGCGCGCACCGGACTCCAGTCCAGCGCCACCATGCCGGCCAACAGGAAATGCACGGGATCGACCACCGTGGCCCGGTAGCGCCCATCCCACAGCGTGCCGCTGCGGCCGTGGCGGTTGTTGAAATAGCGCACATAGCTGCGCCCTACCGACTGCATGAACTGCGGCAGGCCCTCGGCCGTTTCTGGCGTCACCAGCAGTTGGAACTGGGTGGGCAGCAGCACATAGGCATGGATGTCCACGCCAAAGCGCCGGGCCATTTCGCGCAGCAGCTCCAGCATGCGTTCATGGTCGGCTGCGTCGACAAAAATCTCCGCGCCATTGTTGCCGCGCTGGATGATGTGGTGCGGCAGGGCCGCAAGGGACAGGCGGGGCAGACGTGCCATGGGCAATGCGTGGTGAAGTGAATCAGGCCGACCCGCGCCATGCACGGGAGGGCCCATTATCCAGGCAAGCGCCCTGCCGATCGCGCGCGTCAGTCTTGCGTCGTGGGAGCAGCGGCCGGCAAGCGAAAGCGCGTCTCGGCCAGGCTGTCGAGCCCGAACTCCTTGAGCAGCTGCTGCAGGCGCTCGGCCGCGCTGCGCTTGCGGTTGCCCGTGAAGCGCGCGACGATCAGCTCGTTCTTCATGCTGTGTTCCCAGCCCACCAGCTCGGTCACCGTCACCTGGTAGCCCGAGGCTTCAAGATACAGGCAGCGCAGCACATTGGTGATCTGACTGCCCATTTCACGCGTATGTATGGGATGGCGCCACAGTTCGGCCAGCGGCGTGCGCGTGAGGCTCAGCGCCTTGGTCTCGCGCAGGCAGGCGGCGACTTCGGCCTGGCAGCAGGGCACGATGACCATGGCCTTGGCCTTTTTCTCCAGGCCGAAAGCGATCGCATCGTCCGTGGCCGTATCGCAGGCATGCAAGGCGGTGACGATGTCGAAACGCTCGGGCATGGATTCGACGCGTGTCGATTCCGCGACCGACATGTTCAGAAAGTGCATGCGGTCGAAACCCAGCTGCTTGGCCAGGGCCTGCGAGGCTTCGACCAGCGGCGCGCGGGTTTCAATACCGTAGATCTGGCCCCGGCCCAGGGCCTTGAAAAACAGGTCGTACAGAATGAAGCCGAGATACGACTTGCCCGCGCCGTGGTCGGCCAGGGTCACCTCATGGTCGTCTGCCGACAGCTCCTTGAGCAGCGGCTCGATGAACTGATAGAGGTGATAGACCTGCTTGAGCTTGCGGCGCGAATCCTGGTTGATCTTGCCGTCGCGCGTGAGGATGTGCAGCGCCTTGAGCAACTCGATCGACTGACCGGGGCGCAGGTCCAGCTGCTGGGTCGGGTCCTGCGGCAGCTTTTTTGCGCCGCCCTTGTCCGGCCGAGCCATTTACGCGCCTTCCTTGGGAGCCGGCGCCGCCTGGCCCGTCACGGGGCAACGCGCGCCCACGCCCAGATCCAGCCAGCCGACGATGCCCAGCTTTTCCAGGGTCTGCATGTTGTTCTCGAAAATCGCTTCGGCTTCGGGGAAGGCTTCCACGGCCTTGTCGATGCTCTCTTCACGCAGCAAGTGCAAGATGGGATAAGGCGCGCGGTTGGTGCAGTTGGTCACGTCGTCCACGTCCGTGCCTTCGAACTGGAACTGCGGGTGAAACGACGCCACCTGCAGAATGCCGCCCAGGTCCATGGCTTCGATCAAGTCGTCGGCCAGTTCCAGGAAATCGTTGAAGTCCAGGAAATCCTGCAGCGCATGCGGCACGATCAGCAAGGTCGTGTCGCGCTTTTCGGGCGAGATTTCGGCCAGCGCTTCCAGCTCTTCCTGCAGCTGCTCGGCCACGCCGCGCGCGTCCGTGGCTTCGCTGACCACGTAGTGGATCTGGTTCTTCACGTGCACCGCCTTGGCGAACGGGCACAGGTTCAGTCCGATGACCGCCTTTTCGAGCCAGCGCTGGGTGTCTGCGATCACCAGGTCGGCGGGGAAAGCCTGCAGATCAGGCGCGGAAGAAGAATCGGTCATGGGAAAGCCTTGTCGTGCAGGCGCCCGCCAGAACGCGCGCTGGTGGGCGGCGCGGCCATGCGGGAGCCGGGTGGGGGTTCTGGATTCTAGCCAGCCGGGCCTGTCGGCGCTCGACAACGGGCAATCGGGGGCCGGTAGGGATTTGTTTAGCGTACGCACCCTATGAAACTGGCGTGGCCCAGCTCAGGGGCACCGAGCAAGCGCCGTCGCGCAGCAAAGGTGCCGTCCCCCTCCACCGCAGGTTGAGAGGGGGAAGCGGGGGACGGCCCCTGCCGCAAAGTCGCTCAGGGGGTGCTTAGCAAGTTCTTGCCCGTGAGGCGCGCATGTTCGCGCGCCGCATAGCGGTCGGTCATGCCCGCGACGAAATCGCAGACCACCCGCGCCAGCGCCGCGGCGTCGGTCGCCGTATGCGCGCGCTCGGCGAAGCGCGGCTTCATTTCCTGCGGGCGCGCCAGATAGACGGCGAACAACTCGCGCACCACGGTCTGGGCCAGATCGGTGGTCTGCATCACCTGCGGATGGCGGTAAAGGTTCTGGAACAGAAAGCGCTTGAGAACAATGGACTCGGCGCGCATGGCGGGGCTGAAGCCCACCAGCGGCGGCGCCGCGCGCACGGCCTGCAGATCGGCGGGCTGCACTTCGGCCAACCGCGCCTGCGTGGCCGCGACCACGTCATAGACCTGGTCGCTGAGCATGCGGCGAATGGCTTCGTAGAGCAGCCGGCGCTCGCCATGCGGCTGGGCCGCGAGTGCCGGGTATTGGGCCAGGGTCAAGCCGTGGTAGCGCGCGAACAGCGGCACGGCCAGCAACTGCTCCATGCTGATCAGGCCCGAGCGCACGCCGTCATCGACATCATGGGCGTTGTAGGCGATTTCGTCGGCCAGGTTGCACAGCTGGGCTTCCAGCGAAGGCTGCTCGCCGCGCAGAAAGCGCTGGGCGATGCCGCCGGGCTCGCGCTGCTCCATGCGCTCGGCATTGGCGCGCGAGCAGTGCTTGAGAATGCCTTCGCGCGTCTCGAACGTCAGGTTCAAGCCGTCAAAGCCGGGATAGCGCTCTTCGAGCCGGTCGACCACGCGCAGGCTTTGCAGGTTGTGCTCGAAGCCACCCCACTCCTGCATGCATTCGTTGAGCGCGTCCTGGCCCGCATGGCCGAACGGCGTGTGGCCCAGGTCGTGCGCCAGGCAAATGGCTTCGACCAGATCCTCGTTCAAGCGCAGCGAGCGTGCGATGGAGCGGCCCAGCTGCGCCACTTCCAGCGAATGCGTGAGCCGCGTGCGAAACAGATCGCCTTCGTGGTTCAGAAACACCTGGGTCTTGTAGACCAGCCGGCGAAACGCCGACGAGTGCACGATGCGATCGCGGTCGCGCTGGTGGTCGGAGCGCGTGGGCGCGGGGGCCTCGGCATGCAGGCGTCCGCGCGTCTCGGCGGGCACGCAGGCCCAGGGAGCGAGCGCCTGGCCTGACGCCTCTTGCAGCATCGCGCTCAGCCGCCGGGTGCCTGCAGGCAACAGGCGTCAATCACTTCGCGCACCAGCGTATCCGGTGCGGACCGCACCATGGCCTTGCCCGGCCCGTCGATCAGCACAAAGCGGATCTCGCCGCCTTCGGCCTTCTTGTCGACCCGCATGTGCTGCAGGTAATGGCCGGCATTGTCGCGGCTGGCGATCACCGCGCCACGCGTGGGCAGGCCGGCACGCGCAATCAGGCGCACCAGGCGCTGCACGAATTCCTCATCGACCAGCCCCAGGCGGCGCGACAGGCGCGCGGCCATGACCATGCCCGCGGCCACGCCTTCGCCGTGCAGCCAGACGCCGTAGCCCATGCCGGCCTCCATCGCATGGCCGTAGGTATGGCCGAAATTCAACACGGCGCGCAACCCGCATTCACGCTCGTCCT
>JAMNYN010000677.1 GCA_023622805.1 Pseudomonadota bacterium
ACGACGGCGGCGCGGCCCTGGCCTGGGCCCTGGACGACCAGGGGATACTGCAGCGTTCGCTGTGGGACATCGCGCCCCTGCTGGCCTCGGGCGAGCTGCGCGAAGTGCTGCCCGGCTGGAAGCTGCCGCCGGCCGACATCTATCTGGTGCACGCCACCAAGAGCGAGCTGTCGGCCAAAATACGCGCGCTGTCGGAGTTCATGCGCCAGTGGTTCGACAGCGAGGCGCAGGCGGCCTAGGCCAGCATGGACGCGGCCACCAGCCGCTGGGTATAGGGGTGGCGCGGCGTATCCAGCACCTGGGCGACCGTGCCCGCCTCCAGCACTTCGCCGTCCTTCATCACCAGCACGTCATGGGCCATGGCGCGTATCACGTCCACGTCGTGGGTGATCAGCAGATAGCTCAGGCCGCGCTCCTTTTGCAGCCGCTGCAGCAGCGCCAGCACCTGCTGCTGTATGGTCACATCCAGGGCGCTGGTGGGCTCGTCGAGCACCAGCACCTGCGGCTGCACGATCAGCGCGCGCGCAATCGCCAGGCGCTGGCGCTGGCCGCCGGAAAATTCATGCGGATAGCGTTGCAGCAGCCCAGGGTATTGCAGCTCGGTCAGACCCACGTCGGCCAGCGCCTGCAGCACGCGCTGGCGGCGCTCCGCGGCTGGACTTTCGGGCGCGTGTACGCGCAGCCCTTCACCAACGATTTCCTCCACCGTGAGCCGCGGCGACAGCGAGGAGAACGGGTCCTGGAACACGACTTGCACGCTGCGGCGCAGCGCCTGGTTGGCCGGGCTGTTGCGCGTCGCAGGCGCCTGCCAGGCCTGGCCGTTGATGCGCAAGCCGCCATCGGACGGCAGCAGGCCCAGAATGGCCTGCGCCAGGGTGGACTTGCCCGAGCCGGACTCGCCCACGATGCCCAGCGTGTGGTGCGGCAGCAGGCGCAGATCCGCGCCCTTGACGGCGACGAACTCGCCTTTGCGAAACCAGCCGCGCAGGCCGGGCAAAGGCGTGGCGTAGCGCACGCTCAGCTGCTGCACTTCGACCAGCGCCTGCGCCGCGCGCACCGGCGCCTCGACCACATCGCGCCGGGGCACGCTGGCGATCAGGCGGCGGGTATAGGCGTGCTGCGGGTTGGCGAACACATCGTGCACGGCGCCCTGCTCGACCAGCAAGCCCTGCTCCATGACCGCGGCGCGGTCGGCAAAGCGGCGCACCAGGTTCAGGTCGTGGGTGATCAGCAGCAAGGCCATGCCGGTCTGCCGCTGCAGGTCGCCGAGCAGCTCGAGAATCTGCACACGCAGCGTCACGTCCAGCGCCGTGGTGGGCTCGTCGGCCAGCAGCACTTTGGGCGACGAGGCCAGGGCCATGGCAATCATGGCGCGCTGGCGCTGACCGCCGCTGAGCTGGTGGGCAAAGGCGCGCGCGCGCCGCGCCGGATCGGGAATGCCGGTGGTGGCCAGCAGCTCCACCGCCTGCTGCTGCGCCTGGGCCAGCGTCAGCGCCTGCTTGAGCTGCAGCACTTCGGCCACCTGGTCGCCCACGGACATCAACGGATTCAGCGCCGTCATCGGCTCCTGGAAGATCATGGCCACGTCGCCGCCGCGCACGCCGCGCATTTCACGCTCGGACAGGGTCAGCAGATCGCGGCCGTTCAGCAGCACCTGGCCGCCGAGCTGGGCGTCGCCGGCCAGGCGCAGCATGGCCAGCGCCGTGACCGTCTTGCCCGAGCCCGACTCACCCACCAGCGCCAGCTTTTCGCCCGCGTACAGCGCGAAATTCACGCCATGCACCACCTGCTTGTCGCCAAAACGCACCCGCAGGTCGCGCACCTCCAGCAACGGGGTCGAGGAAGATTCTTGCATCGTCATACCTTGTCCGAGACCTGGGCTTTGCGCGGGTCCAGCGCATCCCGCAGCGCATCGCCCATGAAAGTCAGCAGCAGCAAGGTGCTCACCAGCACGGCAAACGTGCTCAGCGAAATCCACCAGGCATCGATGCTGTTCTTGCCCTGACTCAGCAGCTCGCCCAGGCTGGGAGTGCCCGGCGGCACGCCCAGGCCCAGGAAGTCCAGCGAAGTCAGCGCCAGGATGGCGGCGCTCATGCGAAACGGCAGGAAAGTGACGACTGGCGTCAGGCTGTTGGGCAGGATGTGGCGCCAGATGATGGGCCCATTGCCCACGCCCAGGGCGCGCGCGGCCGTGACGTAGTCGAGCTGGCGGTTGCGCAGGAACTCGGCGCGCACATAGTCCGACAGCCCCATCCAGCCGAACAGGCTCAGCAGCACCAGCAGCAGTGCAATGCTGGGCGAAAACAGCGCGCTGAAAATGATCAGCAGGTACAGCTCGGGCATGGATCCCCAGATTTCGATGAAGCGCTGGAACGCCAGGTCGGTCTTGCCGCCGAAGAATCCCTGGATGGCGCCGGTGAGCACGCCCAGCGCCACGCCCGTCACCGTCAGCGCCAGCGCGAACAGCACGCTGACGCGAAAGCCGTAGATCAGCTGGGCCAGCAGGTCGCGACCGCGGTCGTCCGTGCCCAGCCAGTTGGCCGCGCTGGGCGGGGCCGGATTGGGCAGCTCGGCGAAGTAGTTGATCGACTGCGCGCCGTAGCGGTTGGGCGTGTAGATCGCCCAGTTGCCCGGGGCCGCAAGGCGCTCGCGAATGAAAGGATCGAGGTAGTCCGTGGACGCGTCGAAATCGCCGCCAAACGTGGTTTCCGGGTAGTCGTTCCACAGCGGCCAATAGGTCTGGCCCTGGTAATGCACGACGATGGGCCGGTCGTTGCTCAGCAGCTCCGCGCCCAGGCTCAGCAGCACCATGGCGCAGAACACGACCAGGCTCCAGTAGCCCAGGCGATTGCGTTTGAAACGCTGCCAGGCGCGGCGCGCGGGCGACAGCGAAGCTTGCAGCGGGGGTGCCGGCTCGGCAGCTACGGCCGCCGGTCGGGCCTTGAGGGAATCAGTCGAACTTGACACGCGGATCCACCCAGACATAGCAAAGATCGCTCACCAGCTTGGTCACCAGGCCGATGAGCGTGAACAGGTACAAGGTGCCCAGCACCACGGGGTAGTCGCGTCGGATCACGCTTTCATAGCTCAGCAGGCCCAGGCCGTCGAGCGAGAACAGGGTTTCGATCAACAGCGAGCCGGCGAAGAATGCGCCGATGAAGGCCGCGGGAAAACCGGTGATGATGGGAATCAGCGCATTGCGAAACACATGCTTCCACAGCACCTGGCGCTCGCTCAAGCCCTTGGCCCGGGCCGTGAGCACGTACTGCTTGCGGATCTCCTCGAGGAAAGCGTTCTTGGTCAGCATGGCCGTGACGGCGAAGCTGCCCGCCACCATGGCCGTGACCGGCAAGGTGATGTGCCACAGGTAGTCGACAATGCGCGCGCCCCAGCCCAGCGCCTCCCAGTTGGCCGACGTCAGGCCGCGCAGCGGAAACCATTGCAGCTGGCCGCCGAACACCACCAGCAGCGCCACGCCCAGCACAAAGCCCGGGATGGCATAGCCCACGAGGATGAGCAGCGTGGTCACCAGATCGAAACGCGTGCCCGCGCGCACCGCCTTGGCCACGCCCAGCGGCACGGCCACCAGATAGCTGATGAAAAACGTCCACAGCCCCAGGCTGATCGAGACCGGCATTTTCTCCACCACAAGGTCCCAGACATCCTTGTTCTGGAAGAAGCTGCGGCCCAGATCAAAGCGCGCGAACTGGCCCAGCATCTGGAAAAAGCGCTCATGCGCGGGCTTGTCGAAGCCGTACAGCGCCTTGATCTGCTCGAGCCGCTTGGGGTCCACGCCCTGGGCGCCGCGGTAGGCCATGCCGCCGCCTTCCCTGGCGCCGCCCAGCGCGCCGGACTTGGCCTCGGCCAGGTATTGCTCCACCGGCCCGCCGGGTACGAACTGGATCACGACAAAAGTCAGCAGCAGCACGCCCAGCAGCGTGGGCACCATCAGCAACAGTCGCTTGAGTATGTAGACAAACATGGGGCTCTTTTCTAGGGATGGGCGGGGCCGGCCGGCTTCTTCGCCCACCAGGTGTCCATCACCCACGACTCGCCGCTGCTATAGGGTGGGATCACCGTGGGATGCGCCAGGCGCCAGTCATCGTAGACCATGCGGTGCGTGCTCTGGCTCCACTGCGGAATCAGATAGTGGCTGTGCGCGATCACCCGCTCCAATGCATGACAGGCCGGCAGCAGGTCGGCCTCGGTCTTGGCCTCGGTCATGGCCTTGACCAAGGCGTCGACTGCCGGGTTTTTCACGCCCGCGAAATTGCCCGAATCCTCGGTGTCGGCCGCCTTGCTGCCGAACAGGTCGGCGAACTCCTGGCCCGGATTGTTCGTGCCCTGGAAGGCAATGGTCATGATGTCGAAGTCGAACTTCTGCAGCCGCTGCTGGTACAGCGCAAAGTCCACGGCCCGGTAATTGATGCGTATGCCCAGCTTTTCCAGGTTGCGCTGCCAGGGCGCCACGGTCCGGATACCGCCTTCGCTGCTGTCCAGGTATTCCAGCTCCAGGGCCTGGCCGGCCCGGTTGCGCAGCACGCCGGCCTGCACGCTCCAGCCGGCATCGCGCAGCAGTTGCTGGGCACGGCGCAGATTCCCGCGCAGGGAGTTGGGCGGATCGGTGCGCGGTGGGCTGTACATCTCGCCAAAAGCCGCGGCCGGGATCTGCGCGCGCCAGGGCTCCATCAGCGCCAGCTCGGCGGTAGTGGGCAGGCCGTGGGTTTCGCAGGCCGTGTTGCCGAACAGGCCGGACACCCGCTGGTAGGCGCCGTAGAACATCTGCCGGTTCATCCACTCGTAGTCCAGCGCCAGGCCCAGCGCTTCGCGCACGCGCGGATCCTGCAGCAGAGGCCGGCGGGCATTGAGCACATAGCTCTGAAAGCCCGTGGGCAGCTTGTGCTTGAACTCGCCCTTGACCAGTTCGCCCGTGTCAAAGCGCTTGCCGTACAGGCGCCGTGCCCAGTCGCCGGCGC
>JAMNYN010000503.1 GCA_023622805.1 Pseudomonadota bacterium
TGGTATGGCCTGTGGGCGCCCAAGAACACGCCCGTCGAGCAGCAGAACCACATGATCGAGGAAGTGCGCCGTTTGGGCCGTACGGACGAAATCAAGGCCATCTGGGGCCAGAATGGCGCCGAGTACGGCAGCTTGAGCAAAGAGCAGTTCGCGGCCATGGTCTCGGGCGAAGTCAAGCGCTGGGCCCAGGTGGTCAAGGCCTCGGGCGCCAAGATAGAGTAAGCGCGGCGGAATGTACGAAGGAGTGTTGAGGAATGTCCGGAGAAGTGAAAGTAGTGGCGGCCGATGCGGCCGGCATCGTGCGCGTGCAGCTGTGCCATGCGGGCAAGCGCAATGCCATGTCGGTGCAGATGTGGCGGGCCTTGCGCACGGTGTTCGAGGCCATACAGGCGGATGCCCGCGTGCGCTGCGTGCTCATCGAAGGCGGTGGGGCCGGGGAGGGCGATGCCGGTCTGGTTGCTTTTTGCGCGGGCGGGGATATTTCCGAGTACCCGGGCTTTCGCTTTGATCCACAGGCCTTGCGCGACTTCCATGAGGACGCGGTCTGGGGCGGACTGTCGGCCATGCTGGCCTGCGACGTGCCCATCGTCGCGGCGATTTCCGGCGCCTGCATGGGCGCGGGAGTGGAAATAGCCGCCTGCGCCGATCTGCGCCTGGCCGGTGCGTCGGCGCGTTTTGGCGCGCCCATTGCCCGCCTGGGCTTTGCCATGGCCCCGCGCGAAGCCGCGCTGGTCGCGGGCGCCGTGGGCGCGCTGACGGCGCGGCAGATGCTGCTCGAAGCCGCGACGTTCAGCGCCGCCGAGATGGCAGCCCGGGGCTTTGTCGGCAGCGTTGTGGCCGACGAACAGCTGCTGGCCGAGGCCCTGGCCAGCGCCGGCCGCGTCGCCGCCCTGGCGCCGCAAGCCGCGCGCAGCACCAAGCAGATGCTGCGCGCCTTGCTGGCCGCGCCGCTGGCCGCCGCGCAAACAGCTGGCCCAGCAGGGCACGAACGGCCGGGCCGGCGAGGATGTCTACGCCTATGCCGATACGCCCGAGCACCGGGAAGGCATTGGGGCTTTCCTGGCCAAGCGCGCACCCCAGTTTTGAGTTTGATCTGAATTTTTAGCCAGAGATTTTCCATGCCTTCTGACGACAATCTTTTTGGCGCGCTGCGCGCCGCCTTTCCCGCAGACCTCGAGGCCACGGCCGTGGAAGCCATTGGCGCCGACGGGCATAGCCTGTTCTACACCTGGAACGATCTGGACCGGGCCAGTGCGCGCATCGCCAATCTGCTGGATTCGCTGAATCTGCCCGCCGGCAGCCGCATCGCGGTACAGGTCGAGAAATCGGTCGAAGCCATGCTGCTGTACCTTGCCACGCTGCGCGCCGGCCACGTGTTCCTGCCGCTCAACACGGCCTACCAGAGCGCCGAGATCGAATATTTCATCACGAACGCCGAACCGGCCGTGGTGGTCTGCGCGCCGGCCAATTTCGGCTGGGTGTCGAAGATCGCCTTCAAGTCCGGCACGCAGTCGGTGTTCACGCTGGGCGACGACCGCAGCGGCACGCTGCTCGACCGCGCGGCCCACCACAGCGATGCGCACCAGTGCGTGGCGCGCACGGCCGACGATCTGGCGGCCATCCTCTACACCAGCGGCACGACGGGGCGCAGCAAGGGCGCCATGCTGACGCACGGCAATCTGCTGTCGAACGCCCAGGTGCTCAAGGACTACTGGGGCTGGCAGGAAGGCGATGTGCTGATCCATGCACTGCCCATTTTCCACGTGCACGGCCTGTTCGTCGCCATCCACGGCGCGCTGTTGAACGGCAGCAAGATGCTGTGGTTCGCGAAGTTCGATCCGGCCGCCGTGATCGCGCGCATGCGCGACGCGACCGTGTTCATGGGCGTGCCCACGCTGTATGTGCGCATGCTGGCCGATGCGCGGCTCACGCGCGCGGCCACGGCGAAGATGCGGCTGTTCATTTCGGGCTCGGCGCCCATGCTGCTGGAAACCCACCACGCCTGGCAGGAACGCACGGGCCACACCATTCTCGAGCGCTACGGCATGAGCGAGACCATCATGCTCACCTCCAACCCCTGGCAGGCCGATGCCGCCCATGGCGGCCAGTCGCAGCGCCGCCCCGGCACGGTGGGCTTTCCCCTGCCCGGCGTGGGCGTGCGCGTGCAGACCGATGCCGGCGCGCCCGCGGCCGTGGGCGAGATCGGCAATCTGGAAGTGCGCGGACCGAACGTCGTCCCGGGCTACTGGCGCATGCCCGAGAAGACGGCACAGGAGTTCACCGCGGACGGCTGGTTCAAGACCGGCGACGTGGGCCGCATCGACGAACTGGGCTATGTGAGCATCGTCGGGCGCAGCAAGGACTTGATCATTTCCGGCGGCTACAACGTCTACCCGGCGGAAGTCGAAAGCTTCATCAACGACCTGCCCGGCGTGAATGAAAGCGCGCTGGTCGGCGTGCCGCACCCGGATTTCGGCGAAGTCGGCGTGGCGGTGGTCGTGCCCAAGCCCGGCGCACATCTGGAACCCCAGGCCGTGATCGATGCGCTCAAAGGCCAGTTGGCGAATTTCAAGATTCCCAAGCGCTGCTTCAGCGTGCCGGAACTGCCGCGCAACACCATGGGCAAGGTGCAGAAGAACCTTTTGCGCGACCAGTATCAGCAGCTGTTCGCCAGCTGATCAAAATCCGCTTTCACGGATCACCACGGCCAGCCCGTTCTGAACCACATGCAACAGCCAACTGCTGCGCTCGGCGCTGATATGCGCTGTTCCCCGCAGTTCACGCATTTGTGCCGGTGCCTCGTGCAGTTTCAGGCGCACTCGGTACAGAGGCTGAACTGGATGCGGCTCTTTCTCATGGGGCTGGGTGGCAACGGTGCCGCCGTGGCGTGCATTCAGCATGGCGTAGGGCAACTGCTGGCTGCGCGCGCTGTCCATCTCGAGCACGGTGGCATTCACCGGTGTGCCCCAACGCTGAGGCCAGAACTGGGCTTTGGCGCCGACGGTGATGCGGCTGATCTGTTGCTGATCGACATAGGCGTCCACAATCCAGCTTTCAGGATCCACCAGCACGCCCAGCGGGATGCGGGTATTGACCCAGGTACCCGCTCGCAGATGGGGGTCCACATCGCGCCAGTGGCCGTCAAACTCTGCGGTGAGCAGCAGTTGAGCAGCTTCGCCTTCAATCGCGCGGGTTTCGGCCAGCTGTTCTTCCAGACGTCGAATGGTCGTCTGCTGGACATCCAGGCCCTGTTCCTGCCCCAGAAGTCGTGGCAGTTGCTGGGACAAGGTGGTGACACTGGCTTGTGTCCGGGCCATGCGCGCCTGCAGGTCAGGCATAGCCAACTGGGCTATCGGCTGGCCGGTTTTGACCGGGCCTTGGGGCTGAAGTTCAATGACTTGCGCTGGCTGCGGGCTATAGACGACATGCTGGCGCTCGGCGCGCGCAGCGCCCGGTGCCTTGAGATCGGCAGACCAGGGGAAGGCGGCCAGAACGATCACCAGTGCCGCAACGCCCCAGATGAAGAAGCGGTTGCGGGTGGGGACTTCGGGCCAGCGTTTTTTCCAGACCATGATTTCTGTCCAAACAGGTTTGGCGATAAACCACCACAGCTCCACTGCGAGCAAAAAAATGCCCAGGGCCTTGAAGAAGAAGTAGTAAACCGCGAAGGCGATACCCAGAAAGACGGTGAGCCGGTACAGCCAGGTGATATAGGCGAAGAGACGCAACTTCCATTGCACTTCGGGACGAAATGGCTCGGGGTCTGGCTCCTTGAGACCGAGCAGCTTGCGCCGCATGAAGGCTTTGGCGGTGGCGCTCGAGCGTTCATGCAGATTCGGAAAATTCAGAATGTCAGAGGCGACAAAGTAGCCATCGAATCGCATGAAGGGGCTGGCGTTGAGCGCCAGCGAAAGTATCCAGCCTGTGGTGGCCAGGTACAGCATGGACTGGCGCAGCAATCCGTCCTCCAGCAAGGCCCAGGCCAGGGTCGCCAGGCCAGCCAGTGCCAGCTCTGTGCACACACCGGCGATGGAGATGGCCAGGCGCTGTCTGTGGTTGCGCAGTTGCCAGGATTCGCTGGTGTCGGTGTAGAGCATGGGCCATAAGACGACCATCGCAACGCCCATGTGTGCCACCCGCACACCTAGCCGTGTGGCGACCAGCGCGTGGCCCAACTCATGCAGTGCCTTTGAGACAATGAGGGCCAGCGCAAAGCCTGCCAGGCCCGAGGGCGAGAGCATGTCCATGAAGCTGTTGACAAAGGTCTCCCACTGGCGGGCGACAAGAATCAGACCCAGGACGGTGGCACCCAGCAGCAGCCACAGCGCCGTCCATGTGAACAAAGGCGCAACCCAGGGCATCAAGGCTTGCAGCAAGCGCTGTGGTCTGACCAGCGGTATGCGTACGAACAGGTAGGTGTGCAGCCACCATTTGCCACTTTTCCATTTGGCTTCGCTGCTTTTCTTCTGTAATTGCTCCACTTTTTTCGGTGTGGCACGCAGCAGGCTGTGCTGTTCCAGAAACTGGGAAAACTCGGTGACTTGCGCGTCATCCGCCTGCAGCGTGGTGTTGGCACAGATGCTCTGGGCAATGTGCGCCGGCGGCAGATTCCAGCGCAGCAGGCACTCATATTCCAGCCAGCCAATGCGATAGAAACGATTGCTCACCGGGTCCTGGATGGCCCAAGCGGGTGCTCCGTCGGAAAAAGCGGCACTGCGATGGAGCTTGAGGTCTTCTCGCAGCGGCGCCGCCGGTGGTGCTGCCTTGGGGTCCGCAGGCGCGCCACGCAGTTGTGCGCCTGCGCCCATTGCGGCCAGCATGGCGGGTGTCTGCATGACGGGGGAGTTGGCTCCCGGCGTGGCGGGCAGGCCCTCCAAATCCGCGGGTGCTATGGACTGGGACATTACCAGCCGCTCCACTCACGCACGGTTGCCAGGGGCCTGCGCAGCAAATAGTAGGGAA
>JAMNYN010000645.1 GCA_023622805.1 Pseudomonadota bacterium
GCACGGTCTGGCGCAGCTGGGGGTGGCTGATACGCCATTCGGCCAGCATTTCCTCGACCAGCCGCTTGTGGTGGGCGTGGGCGGCACCGGCACTGGCGCGCAAGGCACAGGACTCGGTCAGCCAGGGTGGGTTGTCGGCATGGCTGCCATAGGCCGCGCCGCTGGAGGCCACCACCAGATGCCGCACCTGGGCGTCTGCGCAGGCCTGCAGCACATTGCGCGTGCCGTTCACGTCCACATCGAAAGCCTGGGAGCGATCGCAAGGCCTGACCGGCGCGGCGCTGAACGCCAGGTGCACCACGCTGTCGATGCGGTGCTGACGCAGCCATTGGGCCAGTTGCGCCGAGCGCACGTCGCCGGTCTTGTAGTGCACGCCCGGCACATGGCGCGCCACGGGCACGGGCTGACGGTCCAGCGCCACCACGGCCTCGGAGCCCGCTCGCCGGGCCAGGGCAGCAACCACGCTGCGCCCCAGAAAACCATCACCGCCCGTCACCAAAATCCGCTGCGCCGGTGCTACCGGCGTCTGTTCCATCTGCTGCATGTGCTCTTGTCCCTGCGTCATATTCACCCGTTATCCCCGGGTTGTGTGTCCGTCCTGTGTCCGTTTTTTCCCGCCCCGGCTACAGCCCATCGTTCTGGCATGCGCCCGCCTCAGAGCGCCCTTCGATTAAGACACCTTTGTTTACAAAAATCCCCTACGGAAATCCCTAGGCCAGAGGCCGCCCAAGCCGCGAGCGCACGCAAAAAAGGCCTGCACCATTGCTGGTGCAGGCCTTGGGCCGAAGCGACGGACTTCAGCTTCCAGCCACCTTCATGCGGTTGATCAGCACCGAGCCCACGGTCTTGGCACCGTAGTTGTAGGCATCGGCACCGATGGCTTGAATGCCCTTGAGCATGGTCTTGAGGTTGCCGGCAATGGTGATCTCGTGCACGGGATAAGCGATTTCGCCGTTTTCCACCCAGAAGCCGCTGGCGCCGCGCGAGTAGTCGCCGGTCACGTAGTTCACGCCCTGGCCCATCAGTTCGACCACGAACAAGCCCGTACCCAGCTTCTTGAGCATGGCGTCGAGGTCGTCACCGGGGCGCGTGAGCCGCGAGCTCATGGTCAGGTTGTGCGAGCCGCCGGAATTGCCGGTGGTCTTCATGCCCAGCTTGCGCGCCGAGTAGGTCGACAGGAAGTAACCTTGCACGCGCCCGGCATCGACCACCTGGCGTGGCTGCACGCGCACGCCTTCTTCGTCGAACGGCGAGCTGCCCTTGCCGCGCAGAACGAATGGGTCCTCGAGCACGTCGATGTGCTTGGGGAACACCGGTTTGCCCAGCGAGTCCAGCAGGAAGCTGGTCTTGCGGTAGAGCGCGCCGCCGCTGACGGCATGCACAAAGCTGCCCAGCAGGCCCGCGGCCAGCGTGGATTCGAACAGCACCGGGCACTCGGTCGTGGGGATCTTGCGGCTGCCCAGGCGGCTCAGGGCGCGCTGCGCCGCATAGCGGCCTACGGCCTCGGGCGAAGCCAGTTCGGACGCCGCGCGCATGGAGCTGTACCAGGCGTCGCGCTGCATTTCGGCATTGCGGCCCGGCAGCGAGGCGATGGGCGCGACCGACAGGCTGTGGCGCGAGCTGGCATAGCCGCCGCGAAAGCCGTTGGTGTGGGCGGTGAAGAAATGGCTTTGCTGGGCCGACACGCCCGCGCCTTCACTGTTGGTGATGCGCTTGTGGGTCTTGAGGGCCGCCGCTTCGCATTCCATGGCGATGCGCGCCGCTTCCTCGCTGGTCACGTCCCAGGGGTGGAACAGGTCGAGATCGCGGTGCGTGCCCGGCTGGGCGATGTCGGCCGCATCAGGCAGGCCGCCAGTAGGGTCTTCGGCGGTGAAGCGGGCGATGTCATAGGCCGCCTGCGCGGTTTGCGCGATCGCGGCATCGGAAAAGTCGGAGGTGCTGGCATTGCCGCGGCGGTTGCCGAGGTAGACGGTCACGCCCAGCGACTTGTCGCGGTTGCGTTCCACCGTCTCCAGGGCGCCCTTGCGCACGCTCACCGAGAGGCCGCAGCCTTCGGAGGCTTCGGCTCCGGCGTCGGTGGCTCCGAGCTTCTTGGCATGCGCCAAGGCACGGTCCACAAGGTCTTCAAAGAAGGGGCGGCTATAGCTAAAGCCGGAATCGGCCTGCGTTACGGCGGTGCTTACGGAGCGGGGACGGGGTTTTTTCATAGCGACAGCTATGATACTTGCCACTGCGATGCGCCCTGCATTGCCATCCTATTGCCCCCTACCATGTCACGCAAACCCAAAAAAGGCTACTACGTAAAAGGCCAATTCGTTGCCGAAGGCAGCGAACTGGACCTCGAACTCAAGGCCGAACTCAAAGGCACCTGGGATTCCAGCCGCACCGATATGAAGCGCGAAAGTGATGCGCTGCAAAAACTCGGTGAAGACCTGTTGAATCTGCGCAGCGATCTGATCGCACGCCTGCAACTCTCGGACAAGCTGCTGGATGCCGTCGCCGAAGCGCGCCGCATCACCAACTTCGAAGGCAAGCGCCGCCAGATGCAATACATCGGCAAGATCATGCGCAAGCTCGACGAGTCCCTGATCGCCGATATCCAGGCCGCGATGGAAGAGCAGCGCAGCGGCTCGCCCACCGAAAAGCTGACGGTGCTGCAAGCCGAACAATGGCGCGAACGCCTGATGGCCGATGACGGCGCCATGGCCGAATGGCTGGACAGCTACCCCGCCACCGACTCCCAGCAAATCCGCGCCCTGATCCGTCAGGCCCGCAAGGATGCGCCGGCGGCCGCACCCGCGGAAGCCGCCGATGCCGAGGAAGGCGCTGCCAGCGCACCGCGCAAGATCAGCCGCGCCTACCGCGAACTGTTTGCCCTGCTGCGCGAGCAGCTGTCCGGCAGCAATGGCTTTCGTGGCGCGGCGACCCCCAAGGCCGCCGAAGCCTCCGACGACGGCGATGACTGAGCCCACGACAAACTGCGCCGCCGTGCGCATCGGGATTGTCTCGATCAGCGACCGCGCCAGCAGTGGCGTCTACGCCGACCAGGGCCTGCCGGCCCTGCAGGACTGGCTGGGCCGCGCGCTGCGCAACCCGGTCACCTTCGAGTCGCGCCTGATTCCCGACGAGCAAGCCCAGATCAGCCAGGCGCTGATCGAGCTGGTCGATGCCGGCTGCTGCCTGGTGCTGACCACGGGCGGCACCGGTCCGGCCCTGCGCGATGTGACGCCCGAAGCCACGCTGGCCATTGCCGACAAGGAAATGCCGGGCTTTGGCGAGCAGATGCGCCAGATCAGCCTGCGCTTCGTGCCCACGGCCATTCTTTCGCGGCAGGTGGCAGTGATCCGCGGCCAGAGCCTGGTCATCAACCTGCCCGGCCAGCCCAAGGCCATCGCCCAGACCCTGGAAGGTCTCAAGGACGCCGACGGCCAGACCCTGGTGCCCGGCATTTTCGCGGCCGTGCCGTATTGCATCGACCTGATCGGCGGCCCCTACCTGGAAACCCGCGCCGAAGTCTGCGCGGCCTTCCGCCCCAAGAGCGCACAGCGCCCGGCTCCCACAGCCGGCTGACGCCCCCCCAGCGCCGCCCCCGAGCGGCGCTTTTTTTGCCCTGCCCGCCACGTTTCGCCGTCGGCCAGGCAGACCGGGCCGCATGTGAACGTGTCACATTCCTTACACACCGTGTAACTAGCATGTGACATATAGCCCGAACGCTGCGATAGCAGCTGCCAACCGGCGCGATGCGCCAGCCTCCCACAGCGTGCCGGGCACGGCCTTTTCACCAGCCTTGTCTGCACATGCCCGCCTCTTCACTGCTTCGCCTGCCCTCCCCGGCCCTGGCTCCGGCCCTGCCAGCCCTTCTTCAGTCCAGCAGCGCAACGCCGGCGGCGCGCGTGTCCTGGCGGCGCTCGCTGGGGGCGCGCCTGCAGCTGATTTTCGCGCTGGCCCTGGCCCTGGGCTGGGGCTCGGCCGGTGTGGGTCTGTGGGCGCTGGATCGCAGCCAGGATGCGCTGCAGCGCGTAATGGCCGAGCGCAGCCAGGCCGAACGCCGGGTCGCCGATGCGTTCTGGCTGCAGTCGCGCAACATCGAACGCCTCAAGGCCATGGCGCTGAGCTCCGAGCCCGAAGTCGGCGACGTGCTCGGCGCCGAAGTGGCCACCGACGAAGCCGCCTATGCCAAGCTGCGCCAAGGCGTGGCCCAGACCGGGCACAGCGCGGCCGAACAGGCGCTGTGGCAGGCATTGGATGAACGCCACGCGGGCTTTCTCGCCGCCAGCGCCGCCCTGGTCATGGCCCGCGACAGCGGCCTGACGCAGCGTGTGCGCGACACCGTGGACCAGCAATTCCTGCCCGCGGCCCAGGCACTGACACTGCAGCTCCAGGCCTTGTCGAACTACCAGCGCCAGGCCATGGACGACGCCGCCCACCAGGCCGGCCAGAGCGCCGCCACGGCGCGCGGCGTGCTGCTCGCGCTGTGCGCCGCCTCGGTGCTGCTGGGACTGTGGCTGGGCTGGGCGCTGCGCCGCTGGATAGTCCAGCCCCTGGCCCAGGCCCATAGCGCGGCGCAGCGCGTGGCCGCGCTGGATTTGCGCACCGATCTGCAAGGCCAGGGCCGCGACGAAGCCGGCCAGATGCTGGGCGCCATGGCCCGCATGCAGACCAGCCTGCGCGATCTGGTGGGCCAGCTGCAAACCGCCACCCGCCATGTGGCCGACGCGTCCCAGGACATTGCACGCGGCAACCACGACTTGTCGCAGCGCACCGAACACGGCGCCCTGCAACTGCAGTCCGCGAGCGAACATCTGGCCACGCTGCGCGAGACCACCGCCCAGGCCGCCAGCGCCGCCGACCGCGGCCAGCAGGTGGCCCAGCAGGCCAGCCAGTGCGCCCAGGCCAGCGGCGCCTCCATCGAGGCCCTGGCCGGCACCATCCACCACATGGCCGGCAGCGCGCGGCGCA
>JAMNYN010000342.1 GCA_023622805.1 Pseudomonadota bacterium
GCCATCACCAGCAGGTCATAGACCGGGAACTGCCGTCCCAGGATGTCGACCGCGCCTTCGAGCCCCGGCGCCCGCGGACCGAACAGCTCTTCCGGACCCCACAGCCACAGCGCCGCGTCCTTGATCACCACCACCAGCGCAAACGTCGCCAGCAGCTGGAACAGCTCCGGCGCCTTGTAGATGCGCCGCAGCAGCAGGATTTCCACCAGCGCGCCCAGGGCCGCGGTGACCACGGGCGCGAGCAGCAGCGCGGGCCAGAAACCAATGCTGTCGCCCCAGTGCCCGACCAGCGAATAGGCCAGATAAATGCCCAGCATATAGAACGAGCCGTGGGCGAAATTGATGGTGCGCGTGACGCCGAAAATCAGCGACAGCCCGACCGACACCAGGAACAGCGACGAAGCACTGGCCAGGCCATTGAGCAGTTGTACCAGCAGTCCGGACAGGCTCATCGCGCTTCTCTACAAAACTGGCGCGCCCCAGCATGGGGGCAGCGAGCAAGGGCCGCCCCGCAGCGAGGCTGCCGTCCCTTAGCCGGGCGCCCCCCTCCACCGAAGGTTGAGAGGGGGAAGCCGGGGCCGGCCATCCAGCGTAAGCGGCTCAGGGGGTGACCGGGCGCATTCTGCGCACGGCCTCATTCGACGGTTGATAGTCCTTGCCATCGGCGTAGTGGAAGTCGACCATCACGCCGTGCTGCAGCTTGGCGTCATACGCGGTCTTGCCCACATAGGCGCCCATGGTCGACTGGTTGTCCTCGGGGCGGTAGGTGATGCGGCCGAACGGGATGTCCACCTCCAGGCCCTTGAACGCGGCGATCAGCTTTTCCGGGTCGGCGCTGCCGCCGGTCTTGCGCAGGCCCGCGGCCAGCGACTGGATCGCGCCATAGCCGACGATGGTGCCCAGGCGCGGAGGCTCCTGGTACTTGGCCTGGTAGGCCTTGAGAAAGGCCTGGTGCTCTGGCGTGTTGATCGCATACCAGGGGTAGCCGGTCACGATCCAGCCCAGGGGTGCTTCTTTCTTCAGCGGATCGAGGTATTCGGGCTCGCCGGTCAGCAGGCCCACCACTTCACGGCCCTTGAACAGGCCGCGCGTGTTGCCTTCGCGCACGAACTTGCCCAGGTCGGCCGCGAACAGCACGTTGAAGATGGCGTCGGGCTTGGCATCGGCCAGCGCCTGGACCACGCTGCCGGCGTCGATCTTGCCCAGGGCCGGAGCCTGCTCGCCGACGAACTCCACATCGGGCTGGGCCTGCTTGAGCAGCTTCTTGAATGTCGCCACGGCCGACTGGCCGTATTCGTAGTTGGGGTAGACGATGGCCCAGCGTTTCTTCTTCAGCTTCGCCGCTTCGGGCACCAGCATCGCGACCTGCATGTAGGTCGAGCCGCGCAGGCGGTAGGTGTAGCGGTTGCCTTGGGCCCAGACAATCTTGTCGGTCAGGGGCTCCGAGGCCAGGAAGAAGCGCTTTTTCTGCTGCGCATAGTCGGTCAGCGCCAGGCCTACGTGCGACAGAAAGCTGCCGGTGAGCACGTCGATCTTCTCCCGGGCGTAGAGCTCATCGGCCGCGCGCACGGCATCGCCGGGGTTGCCGTTGTCGTCGCGCGTGACCAGCTCCAGCTTCTTGCCGGCAATGCCGCCGCCGGCATTGATCTGCTCGACGGCCAGCTCCATGCCTTTCTTGTAGGGCTCCAGAAAGGCCGGCATGGCCTTGTAGCTGTTGATCTCGCCAATCTTGATCACGCCTTGAGCCCCTGCCTGGCCGGCCGCCAGGGCCAGAACCGCTGCCATCGTCCACGCTTGCCTTGTCATGCGATTTCCTTTGTTGAGGGAGTGAAATGTACCCCTGAGAACCTATATGCCCGACAATGTGCAGGTTTGCCCGCTTGACAGGCGGCCGCCACGCGAACGCCCCGGGGTGTTTTGCCAGCCAGCCACGTCCCGTCGCCGCTGGGTCCCCGCTTTACGACTTCACCCCCCATTCTCGCCATGAGTGCATTCAACGAAGAACGCGTACTGTCCGTCCACCACTGGACCGACCGCCTTTTCTCTTTCACCACCACCCGCGACATGTCGCTGCGGTTTTCCAACGGCCACTTCACCATGATCGGCCTCAAGGTCGACGGCAAGAACCTGCTGCGCGCCTATTCCATCGCCAGCCCGAATTACGAGGAACACCTCGAATTCCTGTCGATCAAGGTGGAGAACGGCCCTCTGACTTCCAAGCTGCAGCATATCCAGGTCGGTGACACCATCATCGTCGGCAAGAAGCCCACGGGCACGCTGCTGATCGACTACCTGCTGCCCGGCAAGAACCTGTACATGATCGGCACCGGCACGGGCCTCGCGCCCTGGCTGGCCGTGGCCCGCGACCCCGAGACCTACGAGAAGTTCGAAAAGGCCGTGGTGGTGCACGGCGTGCGCCAGGTCGAGGAACTGGCCTACCAGCAGATGTTCGAAAAAGACCTGTTCGAGCACGAGTTCCTCGGCGACATCGTCCGGGACAAGCTGATCTACTACCCCACGGTCACGCGCGAGCCCTTCCGCAACCAGGGCCGCATCACCGACCTGATCGCCAGCGGCAAGTTCGCCGCCGACATCGGCCTTCCCGAACTCAACCCCGAAACCGACCGGGTCATGCTCTGCGGCAGCCCCGCCATGCTGGTGGACTTGAAGCACATGCTCGAAGCACGGGGCTTCAAGGAAGGCAACACCACCACGCCCGGCGACTTCGTGGTCGAGCGCGCCTTCGTCGAGAAATAAGTCCGCGCGGGCGGGCGCTCAGCCCTGGGGGCCTTGCGTGTACTCGCTGAGGAAGTCCAGAAAGGCCCGCACCCGCGCCGGCATGAACTTGCGGCTGGGCAGGACGGCGTACAGCGTGAAGCGCCCGGTGACCCAGGGGGCCAGCACGCGCTGCAACCGGCCGTCGGCCAAGTGCTCGGCCACCAGGCTCAAAGGCAGGGCGCTGATGCCCGCGCCTTCGAGCGTGGCACGCAGCAGCGTGCCCGTGTGGTTGACGGTGAACGCCGACACGACGGCCACGTCCACTGGGTCGACCAGCGGCTCCTGCGGCAGGTAGAGGCGGGCCACGCCGCTGCGCCCATCGGACGTGCGGCGCATCAGGCAATGGTGCTGCGCCAGGTCCTGGGGCTGCTGCGGCACGCCATGGGCCGCCAGATAGGCCGCAGAGGCGCACAGCACGCCATCGGTGGTGACCAGGGGCCGGGCCACCACGTTGGCGTCATAACCTTGCCGGGCGCCCATCAGCAGGATGTCGTAATCGCGGGCCATGGCCTCGGCCTCGCGGGCTTCGCGCAGCGCGTCGACAAACACGTCCAGGACGATCTTCGGCTGGCGCGCACGAAAGGCCAGCAGCAACGGTGCCAGCAGGTGCTCGGCGAACACCGGCGAGACCAGGATGCGCACCGCGCCCGACAGATTGCCGGTCTGGGCCTGGGCCATGCCGAAAGCCTCCTCGACCTCGTCCAGGATGACGCGCACCCGCTGCAAATAGACTTCACCGGCATCGGTCAGCGCCACATGGCGCGTGGTGCGCTGCAGCAGCCGCACGCCCAGGTATTGCTCCAGGTCGGCGACCAGCCGGGTCACGGTCGACACCGACAGCTCCAGGCGCCGCGCCGCGGCGGAAAACCCGCCCTCGTCGGCCACCGCCTGAAACACCCGCATGGTCAGCAAGCGGTCCATTGATTCTCCTTTTCAAGCTGCAGAACCCGGTCTGCCAGGCCTGGATTATTTCAGTTCTGGCAAAAAATCATGGCCTGTGGGCATCCGCCACCGCCTTGGCACTGGCCGCGGCAAACAGCAAGATGGCCGAAGAAAAGTAGATCCACATCAGCAACACGATGATGGAGCCGGCCGCGCCATAGGCCGAGACCACGGCGGCCGTCGACAGATACCAGGCCAGGCCCTGCTTGCCCAGCGTGAACAGCGTGGCCCCGACGACGGCGCCGAACACCAGGAAGCGCAGCGCCGGCTTGGGTCCGCTGCCAATGCGCATCAGCCCGACGAACAGCGCCACGGCGATGGCAAAGGCCACGCTTTCATTGATGATGCCCACCAGCGGGGCCAGCGAAAAAATCGGCAGCTTGCTGCCGGCCCAGGTCGTGGCCATGTGCACGGCCGTGGACAGCACCATGGAGACCAGCAGCAAGAAACCCAGGGCCAGCACATAGGTCAGGCCGCGCAAGCGCAGCGCGGCCATGCGCCACCAGGCGGGCTTGGCCACCGGCAGCTCCTTCATACCCGTGAGCCAGAGCTTTTCCAGCGCCGTCTGCAACTCGACGAACACGCCTGTCGCGCCCGACAGCAGCAGTCCGAAACCGAACAGCGACGCCAGCCGCCCTTCATCGGGCTTTTGCGCGCTGGTCAGAGCCGCCTGTACCACCTGTGCTCCGCGCTCGCCTATCACCCCCTGTATCTGGCCCAGCAAGGTCTGCTCGACATAGGCGCGGTCCACCCACCAGCCCACCAGGCCGACCAGCAGCAGGAGCAGCGGCGCCAGGCTCAGAATGCCGTAGAACGACATGGCAGCGCTCATGCGCAGCCCATCGGCTCCCAGCCACAGCTGGAACGCATCAACCAGAGGCTGCAGGGGGCGCAGGACCACACGCGCGCGGCGCAAGAAGGCATCAAACAAAGGAGGCATGGCCTCATCTTGACCCATGTCGCGCCATCGCGCTGTCAAAAATGCGCGACAGGGGTGAAAGGCTACAGGCCTGGCCCGGCCCTAAACCACAGCGAAAACGCAGCGAGAATGTCCGAGTCGGCTTTTCTCTTTCCAACAACAGATCACGTCTCCGGCGCTGCGGCGCATCGAAAGCTTCGTTATGTCCCAACCTCCCCGTCTCCTGCAATACGGCGCCATGCCGCTGGCCTCGCTGGACCACGATCTGGCCGAACAGTTCGATATCCACCGCCTCGGCCGGCACGGGCGCCAAGGCCGAGCTGGTGCGCGCTCTGCCCAATCTGCAGGTCGTGAGCAGCTTCGGCGTGGGCTATGACGCGCTCGACGAAGACTCGCTGGTCGCGCAGAAAGTGCGCGTGGGCTACACGCCCGATGTGCTCAACGATTGCGTGGCCGATCTGGCCTTCGCGCTGCTGCTGGACGTCTCGCGCGGCGTCAGCGCGGCCGACCGCTTCGTGCGCCGCGGCGACTGGACCCGCGGCCGCTTCGCGCTGCAGACCCGGGCCGCGGGCAAGCGCCTGGGCATCTTCGGCATGGGCCGCATAGGCTCGACCATCGCGCGCCGCGCCGCGGGCTTCGACATGGAAGTCGGCTATCACAACCGCCGCCCCGTGGCCGGCTCGCCCCATGCCTACAAGGACTCGCTGCTGGCCCTGGCCGAATGGGCCGACTACCTGGTGGTCGTCGCCGCGGGCGGCGCCGCGACGCGCCATCTGGTCAATGCCCAGGTGCTGGACGCGCTGGGCCCGCAGGGCTTTCTGGTCAACGTCGCGCGCGGCAGCGTGGTCGACGAAGCGGCGCTGGTGCAGGCCCTGCAGCAAGGCCGCATCGCGGGCGCAGGCCTGGATGTCTTCGAGGACGAGCCCCGCCCCCTGCCCGCGCTGATGGAACTCGACAACGTGGTGCTCGCGCCGCACATGGCCAGCGGCACGCACGAGACCCGCCGCGCGATGGGCGATCTGGTGCTGGAGAACCTGCACCATTTCTTTGCGACCGGCAGGCCCAAGGCAGAAGTGCCCTGGTCGGCGGCGCTCTGAGCCCTGCGGCCGGGCTTCAGGGCGGCGTGCCGAACTGATCGCCCAGGCGCGCGTTCAGGTGCGCGCGGATATGGGCGGTGATGGCGCCGGCCTGCTCTTCGCCCAGCTCCTGGGCGGCGCTCTGGCGCGCCGTGAAATGCATGATCAGCAGCGCGCGCAGCTTCTCGAACGCATGCGGATTCTTGTGCCCGCAGACGATGTCATTGCGATCGATCACGCGCTCGATCACGCCGGGGTCGAGCAGGCGGATGCGACAGATGATTGCCATCTGAGCGATTTCCAGATCGATGCTTTCCAGGATCCTCTCCCAGTGCCGGGGACTTGATGGATCGACAGTCATTTTTCATGTCCAGGTTGGGGTTGCCGCGCCATTCGCTGCGCCTGGGCTAGGCCACAGGGATGCGGTTGACCAGCGCCTGGCCCTGCTCGAAGGCGCTGATGCTGGCAATGGTGGTCTGCATGATCTGGCCTATCGCTTCCTGCGTGAAGAAGGCCTGATGGCCGGTGACGATCACGTTCGGGAACGAGACCAGTCGCTGGATCACGTCGTCCGTGATGATGGTGGAGGACAGATCCTGGAAGAACAGGCTGGCTTCCTGCTCATAGACATCGATTGCCAGGCCGCCCAGCTGGGCCGTCTTCAAGGCCTGGATCGCGGCCTCGGTGTCGACCAGTCCGCCGCGGCTGGTGTTGACCAGGATGGCGCCGCGCTTGGCACCCGCCAGGGTCTGCGCGTTCACGATGTGGCGCGTCTCCTCGGTCAGCGGGCAGTGCAGCGAGATCACATCGCTGCGATCCATCAGCTCCTCCGCGGCCACATAGCGGCCGCCTATGGCCGCGAAAACCGGGTTGGGGTGGGGATCATGGCCCAGCACCGTGCAGCCAAAGCCGCGCATGATGCGCGCGAAGATGGTGCCTATCTTGCCGGTGCCGACCACGCCCACGGTCTTGCCGTGCAGGTCGAAACCCATCAGGCCATCGAGCTCGAAATTGCCTTCGCGCGTGCGTACGCTGGCCCGGGCGATCTTGCGGTTGACCGCCAGCAGCAGGCCCACGGCGAACTCCGCCACCGAGTGCGGGGAGTAGTCGGTCACGCGCACCACTTCTATGCCCAGGCGCGCAGCGGCGACGGCATCCACATGGTTGTAGCCCGTGGAGCGCGTCGCGACCAGGCGCGTGCCCTGCGCGGCCAGCAGGGACAGCACTTCGGCGTCGACGTTGTCGTTGACGAACACGCTCACCGCGGCGCAGCCGGCGGCCAGCGCCGCGGTGTCGCGCGTCAGGCGGTCCTGCAGGAAGACCAGCTCATGGCCGGCTTCGCTGTTGGCCTGCGCCAGCAGGGATTTGTCATAGCGGCGGGTGCTGAAGACGGCGGTTTTCATGCGTACGGTTCTTTTCCAGGAAGTGGCTCAAACCTGAGGACATTAACCCGGATGAATGTCCTACTGGCGCGCTCGCACATCGACAGCGACGGGCTTGCCGGGCAGCCCAGCCATTGGAACCCGCGGGCGTGCGCCCGTTACTCACACGAGATGCACCATCCTTACACACTCCCCCATGCCATTTCTGGAATGTTGGCTCAAGCCCGGTTGCCTGCAACACGGCTCATGATCACACTCGCGGCAGCGACGTCCATCGCGGCATGTGGTGGCGGGGAGGACGTGCATGTCTTCAAGGTCAAGGGGCAGGTGCTTGGCATCAGCGCCAGCGGTCAGCGCGTTTGTCTGGATACCAACGCGAACGGTCGTTGCGAGCAGGGCGAACCGAGTGCGCTGGCGAGCGAATCGGGAGAATTTTCCCTTCAAGGCCCCCAGGCTGATCTGTTGCTGGAGATCTCGGCAAGCGCGCCGAAATCCCCGTTGCCTGCGGCTGCAACCCCCTCCATCGTTCTAAGGGCGCCGTGGCAGGAGCCTGGCGTCATCAGCTTTCATTCGACTTCGATCAAGGCGGTCATGGAGACGCAAGGCGTCGATTTCGCCGCAGCCCGGCAACAGGTCGCAGCCACGCTCGGCGTGCAGCCTCGCGACTTGTCGCGCGAGTTCAACCCGTCCGGCGATGAAGAAGTCCGCACGGAACTGGCACGCGCCGCGGAGGACGGCCTGGCGCGCATCAAGCGGGCCTTGGCAGGCATCGGTGCCGGCACTGAAGTCATCGCGGCGGTGAATGAAGCCGCACGGGTCGACCGTCACTACCAGACCAAGACCATGTACCGGCCGCAGGGCGATTGGAAGGCCCACGAAGCCCCTCCTGCCGGGTATGAGCCGGTGTACACACAGCTTGTGGCACGCCACGGGTCCCGGGGGCTCTCCAGCATGAAGTCCGACCTGGCGGTTTACAACATGTGGCTGCAGGCACAGGCCGACGGCGGGCTGACGCCGCTCGGAGAGCAGTTGGGACCAGACCTCCTGAAGTACATGAAGGCCCACTTCCTGCTGGGATACTCAGTTCACAATCATTTCGAACGTCGGTTTGATCTGACCCGTGCTGGGATTGGTGAAGCTGCCTTTGCGTTGACCTGTCGATCATCTCCGGCGTTCCCCGCGCGTTCCCCGCGCATTGCCGGGCCCAACGTTTGTGACCTGATAGGAGCCTTGTGCTGCACCGTGAGTGTCCTGTCCAGCGCTTGGGATTTGGTGATGCATTTGCGTTACCGCCAAGGGGAATACTCATGGAACAGGAACAAGTGATTTTGGGTGTGGACACGCACCTTGATGTGCATGTTGGAGCGGTCATCGACATCACTGGAAGGTTGCTCGCAACGCTCTCTGTATCGACCAATTCGGCAGGGTATCTGCAATTGCTGAAATGGGTCCGTTCATTCGGTAATTTGAGTCGTGCAGGAGTAGAAGGCACCGGCACTTATGGCGCTGGCCTGGCTCGTGTACTTCGCGACCATGGAGTCGAGGTCCTGGAGGTCAATCGTCCAGATCGTTCCATGCGTCGTCGTCAAGGCAAGTCGGACCCCACTGATGCCGAGAGTGCTGCACGCTCAGTGCTGGCTGGCAACGCCACCGCAATCCCTAAAAATCAATCAGGAGCGGCCGAGGCCATGCGTGTCGTATTAGTCGCCAGGCGTAGCGCTGTGAAAGCCAAGACGCAGGCGATCAATCAATTGCGTGCTTTGCTTGTTAGTGCACCGCAAAAGGTTCGCGAGCACTTATTGCGAATCAAACCGGAAGATTGCGTGAAACATTGCGCCGCGCTCCGTAGCCTCGGTAAGTCCGTAGTGCTGCAAGCTCTGACCTCCGTTCTGCGGCTACTGGCCAAGCGCTGGCTCGCGCTACGGGCAGAACTCAAAACTCTCGATACCATGCTTGAGACGCTAACCCGACAGCACGGCAAACGCGTGACCGAGCGATTTGGCGTGGGTCCGCAAACAGCGGCAGTTTTGATTGCGGTTGCTGGCGACAACCCAGAACGGTTGAAAAATGAGTCTTCACTCGCCGCCTTGTGTGGTGTCAGTCCCTTGCAAGCGTCATCAGGGAAGACAGTTCGACATCGTCTCAACAGAGGCGGAGACCGCTGTGCAAACAACGCTCTGTGGACCATTGCCATGGTCCGAATGCGTAGTGATCCGCGAACTCGTGCCTACGTCGAACGTCGCACAAACGAAGGCCTGTCAAAGAAGGAGATCCACCGATGCCTCAAACGCTATATCGTGCGCGAACTCTATCCGCTCATCCTGGCTGATTTGGCTGAATCCTCACTTGGCCCTTGACATAGGAGCGTCA
>JAMNYN010000742.1 GCA_023622805.1 Pseudomonadota bacterium
CGATTGATTCGCGGTCATGTATGTCCTGTATTCCAAGAAAGCCGCGCACCGCGCCTGGCCAGCGCCGCGCGCGCAAAAAAACTCAGCGGCCGCCCGCTTCCAGCGGTGGGTACTGCTTGGACGAAGCGTCGGGCAGCGGCTGTTCGTTGTCGGTGACAGGTGTCGCCGGCGCGGGGAAGCGCGCGAGCTGCTCTGGCGTGGCTTCGAGCACCGGCAGCTTGCCGCCGACCTTCTTCGACGCCAGGGTGGCGACAAAGTCGGCTTCGAGCGGCATTTCGTCGCCTTCGTGACGCAGCAATCGGTCGCCTTCGAAGAACACGGTGAGCTTGCGCGTCTGGGCAGTCACGCCCGGGCGTTTGAGCGTGAACACATATTCCCAGCGATCCGCGTGGAACACACTGGTCAGCAGCGGCGTTCCCAGGATGTCCCGCACCTGCTGGCGGCTCATTCCTGGAGACAGGGCCTCGACCTGTTCGCGGGACACAAAATTGCCCTGAACCACTTCGACCTTGTAAGGGGTAACAGCGCTGGCAGCGCTGGCGATGGAATGGCTCGCGCTGTCAAAGCTGCCACAGGCAGCCAGGACGGCAGCGACCACCACAGTCAGCGCCAGACGGGCACTGCAACGGACTTGGACATGCATGGATAATGGCATAAGGGCTATGATGGAATTCATTGTAGCGGCTGGTCCCTCCAGGACTCGACATTCCCCGCACCCTCGGCGCGAGGGCCATTTCCGTTGCCTGCATTGCCCTTCCGCCGCGGACGTGATCGCAGGCACTCAAAAAGACCCTGTCATGACGAATATCGACGAACTCAAAAGCACGGGCCTCAAGGCCACTTTGCCACGCCTCAAGATTCTGGAAATCTTCCAAAAAGGCACGCAACGCCACATGACGGCCGAAGACGTATTCCGCGTGCTGCTGGACGAGCGCTCGGACATAGGCCTGGCCACGGTCTACCGCGTGCTCATGCAGTTTGAGCAGGCCGGCATCCTGATCCGCAGCAATTTCGAAAGCGCCAAGGCGGTCTACGAACTCAACGAAGGCCAGCACCACGACCACTTCATCTGCACGGCCTGCGGCAAGGTGGAGGAGTTCTACGACGCCGAAATCGAAAAGCGCCAGGTGCAGATCGCCAAGGCCAAGGGCTGGGTCATCCATGACCACGCCATGTCGCTGTACGGCCAGTGCACCAGCTGCGCCAAGACCGCAACCCCAGGCCACCGCTGAAATAGTTACACCAGCAAACAAAAAAGGCGCCTTGGGCGCCTTTTTTCATGTCCTGCCGGGCCTCTATGGAACTGGCGTAGCCCAGCTCAGAGGCAGCGAGGAAGGGCCGCCCCGCCCCGAGGCTGCCGTCCCCCTCCACCGAAGGGTGAGAGGGGGAAGCCGCGTCAGCGGCTCAGGGGGTGCTTCAATTCACCCATTGCCCTGCTCCATGGCACGGCGGTGGCGGTCGATGAATTCCTGATAAGTGTCTATACCCCGCAGCTGCAGGATGGTGTTGCGCACGGCGGCCTCGACCAGCACGGCGATATTGCGGCCCGCCACCACCTGGATCACGGCCTTGAGCACGGGCACGCCCAGCACGTCCTGGGTCAGCGGCTCATAAGGCATGCGCTCGTACTCGCGCTCCAGCGTTTCCTTGCGCACCAGGTGCACGATGAGCTTGAGGCGCATCTTGCGGCGCACGGCCGTCTCGCCAAAGATGGCGCGGATGTCGAGCAGGCCGATGCCGCGCACTTCCAGCAGGTTTTGCAGCAGGTCCGGGCACTTTCCTTCGATGGTGGCCTGGTTGATGCGGTACAGATCGACCGCGTCGTCGGCCACCAGGCCGTTGCCGCGCGAAATCAGCTCCAGTCCGAGTTCGCTCTTGCCCAGGCCCGACTCGCCGGTGATCAGCACTCCCATGCCCAGAATGTCCATGAACACGCCGTGCATGGTGGTGCGGTCGGCAAAGTGCTTGGACAGGTAGGCGCGCAGCACGTCGATCACGAAGGCCGAGTTTTCGGCGGTCGAGAACATCGGGATTTGCGCCTGTTCGCACATGGACAGCAGCTCGGGCGGCGCCACCTGGCCGTCGGCCAGCACCAGCACCGGCGGCTCCAGTGTCACGATGCGCGCCACGCGGCGCTGGCAATCGATGGAGCTGGACTTGCACAGGTAGGCGATTTCGCGTTCGCCCAGCACCTGCACGCGGTAGGGATGGATGTAGTTGAGGTAACCGACCAGATCGGCGCCCGAGCGTGCCGAGCGCACGGCCATTTCATCAAAGCGCCGTTCCGAGGCACCGAGGCCGGCCAGCCATTCCCAGCGCAGGGACGCACGAAAAGCCTGGAACAGCAGGTCGGCGCTAATCGCGTTGGGGCGCATGGATAACCCGGCTCAGGCTCAGGGCAGCGGCGCCGCCGCGGAGTGCCAATGGGCCAGCATGCCGTGCAGCATCTCGGCGTTGTCGCAGGCCTTGATTTTTTCACGCAGGCCGGTGTCGCTGAGCAGCTCGGCGATCTCGGACAGGATTTCCAGGTGCTTTTGCGTGGCCGCTTCAGGCACCAGCAAGAAGATGAGCAAACCCACGGGCTGCTCGTCGGGCGCATCGAAACCGATGGGACGGGCGAGCTGGAAAACAGCCGCCATCGGCGATTTCAATCCCTTGATACGGCCATGGGGAATGGCCACGCCATGGCCCAGACCGGTCGAGCCCAGGCGCTCGCGCGCAAACAGGCTGTCGGTGATCAACGCACGCGACAAGCCGTGCAAGCTTTCGAACAACAGCCCGGCTTCTTCGAAAGCGCGTTTCTTGCTGGTGGCGTCGACGCTCACAAGGACTTGAGCGGCAGGCAGGATGGAGGCTAGACGATTCATGATGTTAGGAAGGAATTATGCACCCTCCGCTCAGCCAGTGCCGGGAATACCCGAGGCATGTGAAAAAGCCGCCTGCTGGCGGCTTTTGCTGTCAGATGGCGTCTATAGCTCGCCATCGTTGCAATGGGCACGGCGTCTCAAGCGTCTGCCAGCACCATTGCGTCGCGCTTGGGCGTATCAAACCGCCCGGATTGCAAGCGCGTCTTGTGTTCCACGACCTTGCGGTCCAACTTGTCCACGAGAGCATCTACGGCAGCGTACAGATCGAAATGCGCGCTTTGCGCAAACAGGTCGCTGCCCTTGACCCGCACCGTACATTCAGCCCGCTGGCGTTTTTCCTTTTCCTTTTGATTCTCCACGGTCAGCAAGACCTTTACGTCCACTACTTGATCGAAATGCCTAAGAATCCTTTCGAGCTTGCTCATCACATAGCTGCGCAATGCCGGGGTCACCTCCAGATGGTGTCCACTGATAATCAGGTTCATACGTAAGCCTCCAGTGCCCAAGGTAAAGAAAGCCCCTGCCGGCAACACAGTCAACCGGTCGGGCTTGCAAGCTTGAATGCGCATTCGTCGCTTGAATTCACTATGCGCCCGACCTCGACCAATTGCAATGCGATAACGCCATGCCGCAGTAGGCTTTACGGGGGCTTTTCCCAAGCGCCCGAAAACCACGCACAATCGTTGGAGTTGATGCAACCTGCCCGGCCCCGACATCCAAGGGCCTGGCCCCGCCTGGCGCCCGTCCTGGGCCCGGCTTGCCGCCTGCGGTGCCCCGTCCCGGCCCCGGCCCCGGCCTTAGAATCCTGCCGTGAAAGGGTCCCGCACCCTGCCCAGGCCTTGATCGCAACCATTCGTACCCATGAACCAGCCCAGCCCTTCCGCCCTGCACACTTCCGCCCTGACTTCGCTGCCCCTGCTGGCGCGTGGCAAGGTGCGTGACAACTACGCCGTGGGCGATGACCGCATCCTGATGGTGGCCAGCGACCGCCTTTCGGCCTTCGACGTGATCATGGGCGAGCCCATTCCCGGCAAAGGCGTGCTGCTCACGCAAATGGCCTTGTTCTGGTTTGACAAGCTCGGCCACATCTGCCCCAACCACCTGACCGGCGACGTGCCCGAAAGCGTGGTGACTCCGGCCGAAATCCCCCAGGTCCAAGGCCGCTCCATGCTGGTCAAGCGCCTCAAGCCCATCTTGGTCGAAGCCGTGGTGCGCGGCTACCTGGCCGGCAGCGGCTGGCAGGAATACCAGGCAAGCCAGTCGGTCTGCGGCGTGCCGCTGCCCGCCGGCCTGACCAATGCCGCCAAGCTGCCCGAGCCCATCTACACGCCCGCGGCCAAGGCCGAAATGGGTGACCACGACGAGAACATCACGTTCGAGCGCACGGTAGAGATGGTCGGAGTGGATCTGGCTACACGCATTCGCGACCTGAGCATCCAGATCTACAAGGAAGCCGCGGCGATCGCGCTGACCAAGGGCATGATCATTGCCGACACCAAGTTCGAGTTCGGTCTGACCACCGACGGCGAACTGGTGCTGATGGACGAAGTGCTGACGCCCGACAGCTCGCGCTACTGGCCCGTGGAAGGCTATGCCGACGCCCTGGCCGCCGGCGCCAACCCACCGAGCTACGACAAGCAGTTCGTGCGCGACTGGCTGGAACAGGCCAAGGTCAACGGCAAGCCCTGGGACAAGACGGCACCCGCGCCGCGCCTGCCCCAGGAAGTGATCGCCAAGACCGCCGCCAAGTACCGCGAAGCCCTGGATCGCCTGACAACTTGACGTAAAGCACCCCCTGAGCGACTTCGTCGCTTCCCCCTCTCAACCTGCGGTGGAGGGGGACGACACCATCGCTGCGGGGCGGCCCTTGCTCGGTGTCCCCATGCTGGGGCGCGCCAGTTTCAGGGGCTGCGCGCATCGCCGATTCCGCTGAATACCCCTCCGAACCGGCCCTTGTGGCCGGTTTTGCTTTTGGGGCTCGCTTCCCAGCCAGCGCCCCACGCGCTCAGTGGGCTTTGGCAAAGGGCGAAAGCCGCCGCCGCCGGGCCGCCCCAAGGCGGCGG
>JAMNYN010000491.1 GCA_023622805.1 Pseudomonadota bacterium
GCTCGCGCACAAAACTCAGGGCGCTGATGCCTATGCTGGTGAGGATGAAAGCCAGCATGAAGGTCGAGGCATAGCCGTTGCCGAAAGCGTTGGTGCCGACCAGGTATTCACCGCCCAGATAGGCCACGCCCGAGGCGATGAGCCCGCCCAGGAAGTTGCGCAGCCCTATCAGCCGGCCGCGCTGGGTGACCGGAATCACCTTGGACATCAGGACGTTGAAGACCACGCCCTGCATGCCGCCGAAGAAGCCGAACAGCGCCAGAAAAATGCAGGCGGCGATCAGCGCCCACTGCCCCGACAGCACGAAGGCGCTGATGGCCAGGCAAAAGATCTGCAGGCGCATGAGCCAGCCCACGGAATACACCACGCGCATCACGCGGTCGCGGTGCTCGATGAGCGTCGCGCCCCAGATCGAGGACAGGGCCATGCCCAGGAACTGCGCGCCCAGCGCCAGGCCCACCGCCATCTTCGACTCCGAAAGCGCGAACACGTAGGCGGGCACGAAGGTCGGCGCATGCATCAGGCGAAAGCCCGTCAGGCCCAGCATGCCATGCGCCAGATGGGCGCCGAAATTGCGCGGCAGATCGCGTTGCACCTGACAGTGGTAGGCCCGTTCCGCCGCGGACAGATCCTCGGCGCAATGGGCTGCAGACTGCAGGCGCTGGTTCATGGACTGCCGGGAGCAGGCTGGGCGCTGGCGTAGGACAGGCAGGCGCTGGCGGGCGTGGCAGCGTCGCAGGGAAGGGCTTCGCGCACCGCCTGCAGCCACGGCGGCTGCTCGCGCGTGCACAGGCTGATGGGATGCGGCAGGTGGCTGGACTGCGCGCTGAGCATGGCGAAGTGGACTGCGTACTCGGGAGGCCGGGCGTCGGTGGACAGCTCGGCCAGGGCGAAAGGATCGGGCGGCGCCGGACGCGAGACGTCGACATGGGGGATGTAGGGCGAGGAGGAGGCGCAGGTGCCCGCCAGGCCCGGGCCGTCGAGCAGCACCGCGCCCAGCACGCGGTCCGGCCGCGCGCCCGCGATCAGCAGGGCCACGTAGGCGCCCAGGCCTCGGCCGCAGACGGTGGTCGGCCCCAGTTGCGCCAGGGCGATATCCACATCCCCCATCAGCGCTTCGCAGCTGTACCCGCCCCCGGCAGGAATGGAGGACTGGCCGTGGCCCGTGAAGTCCAGGGCGTAGACCGCGCCGGGCCAGTCCGCGTAGGTGCTGCGCGCATGGGACAGGGAGGACTCGCCCAGGCCGTGCAGCAGCAGCAGGGGATGGGACTGCGGGGCGCTGGCGTCCTGCAGCCGGTGCAGGGCCAGGCGGATCCGGCCGTGCTGGAGGAATTCGGTCATGGGCGTGAATACCGGTCGGTGGGTGTCGTGAGGGCGGACGGCAGGCAGCAGGTCAGGCTTGGCGCAGGAAGTCGATGACGAGGTCCGCGGTTTCCCGCGGGCGCTCGATGTGGATGAAGTGGCCGGTGTCGGGCATGGCCAGCGCGCGGGCCGAGGCCGGCAGGTAAGGCAGCAGGTCTTCCATCTTGCAGTCCCAGCCCATGGGCTCCTCTATGGTGCTGAACAAGGCCAGCAAAGGGATGGGAAAGCCCGGCAGGCGGTCGGTCATCCAGCGCGAGCGCATGGCGCCGAAACCGCCGGGCCGGATGGCCGGGTCGAGCTTCCAGCGCCAGCCGTCGGCATCCACCGAAGCGCCCTGGCTGACGAGATAGCAAAGCCATTCGTGGCTCAGCCGCGGGTTCATGCGGGCGCGGCGCCGGGCCAGCTCCTGCAGAGGGGCGGGCCGGCGTTCGGCCGTGGCGGCCGTGTGCCGGTGGTTCAGCCAGTCGGTAATGACCTTGGGCGACATGGAGCGGCGCGCGCGCGTGGCCGATTCAGGGTGCGGGCTGCGAAACGGCATGCCGTCTATGCAGGCGAAGCGCGTGAAGCGATGGGGCAGGGCTTCGGCCGCATGGATCAGCAGGGAGCCGCCCTTGCTGTGGCCGATGACGGGAAAGGGCAAGGGGGAAACGGCGTCGGCGACGCACAGCATGTCGCGTTCATCCGCGACCCAGCCGTAAAGGGCTGCGGCCGCGGAGTTGCCGTGGCCGCGCTGGTCGTAGGCGACGACGCGAAATCCGGCATCGGCGATCAGCGGAGCGAAGACGTCGAAGGTGCGCGCGAAATCCAATGCGCCATGCACCAGCAGCACGGGCGGGGCGTCGGCCTGGCCCCATTCGTAAGTGGCCAGGCGCACGCCGTGCGCGTCGACAAAGCCCTGGCGCGCGGGCGGCCTGGCACCGGGGAATTCATGCAAAGCCGCCTCGTCCGGAGGCACCGGCGGGTGTGCGGCAGTTTCTTCGATGCTCGACATGAGATCTCCTCTGCGTTCCAGCCAGAACCCGGCAAATCAAAGTTCCAGGTATGCAAAGGCTTTCACGTCAGCTGTTTTCAATTTTTTAAAACCCAGCAAAATCAATGACTTGCACCTAAAGTCTTGCAGGAAACCAGCGTACTTTTCTCAAATTAGTTTAAGAAGTATGTTTTGTGATGCTAGCACAAGCGTTTACAAAATTCGCGGGGCCGAGGCCCGGTTCCGCACCCGAATCCAGCGCCAGCGCACCCGCCAGCCACGTGGACACCGCCATGCTTTCGGCAAGCTGCCGTCGCAGCCGGCCGCCCTCTCATAGACCATCATTCAGCAATGGAATTTTTAGTGGATTGCGGTTTGTAAAAATTCATTACGGCAAGCACGAGAAAAATCGCAGAAATACGTTTGTGCAGTGCACAAATCCTTGAATAAACAGGAGATAACCCTAGGAACAGCCTCTACGGCCAAGGTTTCGTTTGACCAATTTAGTGGTCTCTGTATGATTAATTTCAACCGGCCCCGCAAAGCCTTGGCGCTTCGCGGCGGGCTCCTGGCCGAGGCCGACGGGCTTTGTCGCCGGTGCGACCCTGGGCAGCAGCGTTTCGAAAACCAAGTACAGGAGACGAACGGTGACACCTTCAACCAAGACGGGGCCGGCAAGGCCCGAGACTGGCTGGCGCTCTCGCTGCCGAGGGTCGCAGGTCCAGGGCCTTGGGGCCATCGAGGTGCGCTGATGCAAACCTACATCCTGCGACGCCTGCTGGCCCTGCTGCCCACGCTGCTCATTGCCAGCATCATCGTTTTCGTCATCGTGCGCATGGTGCCCGGTGATGTGGTCGATCTGATGCTGAGCCAGAACGATGCCGGCTCCAACCAGCTGACACGCGAGCAACTGCTGGCCACCCTGGGCCTGGACAAGCCCATCTGGGAGCAATACGGCATCTGGATCAGCGGCCTGCTTTTGCGCGGCGACCTGGGCCAGTCCCTGTGGCAGAACGAGGCTGTGGCGCACATGATCGCGGCCCGCCTGCCGGTGACGTTCGAGCTGGGCCTGCTGGCGATGGTGATTGCGCTGACCGTGGCCATTCCTATCGGGGTCTACTCCGCCGTCAAACAGGACACGGCCGGCGACTACATCGCGCGCTCCTTCTCGCTGCTGATGCTGGCCGTGCCCAGCTTCTGGGTGGGCACGATGATCACCGTCTTCCCGTCCATCTGGTGGGGCTGGTCGCCGGAAATCCAGTTCACGCCCTTCCTGCAAGACCCGCTGCAAAACCTGCAGCAGATGCTCATCCCGGCCATCATCCTGGGCCTGGCGCTGTCGGCCATCACCATGCGCATGACCCGCACCATGATGCTGGAAGTGCTGCGCCAGGACTATATCCGCACGGCCCGCGCCAAGGGGCTGGGCGAAATGCTCATCCTCACCCGGCATGCCGTGCGCAACGCCCTGATTCCGGTGATCACCTTGATCGGCAGCCAGGCGCCCATCCTGATCGGCGGCGCGGTGATCCTGGAGCAGATCTTCGTGCTGCCGGGCATGGGCCTGCTGCTGCTCGATGCCGTCAACCAGCGCGACTACCCGGTGGTGACCGGCGTGTTCTTTGTCGTCGGCCTGGCGGTGATGCTCATCAACCTTGTCGTCGACCTGAGCTACGGCTTGATCGATCCCAAAGTGAGGCAGCGGTAATGAAATCCCAAGCGATGCCCCTCCCGGCGGCCCCCCGCAGCCCGGCCCCTGCCCTGCCTTCACCCGCCAGCCGCTTCATCCGCAAGCTGTTCCGGGAAAAGCGCCTGGGCGCCATGGGCGCGGTCGTGGCCCTGCTGTTCCTGTTCGTCGGCATCTTCGCCGGCCTGCTCGCCCCTTACGGCATGAACGAAGTCGACATGGGCGCCCGGCTGCAGTCGCCGTCCTGGATCCACCCTTTCGGCACCGACAACCTGGGCCGCGACCTGCTGTCGCGCTGCATTTACGGCGCGCAGATCTCGGTGATCATCGGGCTGTCGGTGGCCGCCATCGCCACGCTGATCTCGGCGCTGATCGGCATCATTTCCGGCTACTTCGGCGGCAAGGTCGACATGCTGACCCAGCGCTTCGTCGATGCCTGGATGAGCTTCCCCGGCCTGGTGGTGCTGATCGTGGTGGCCTCGGTCTTCGGCGCCGGCATCACCCAGATCATCATCACCCTGGGCCTGCTGATTGGCATCGGCGGCTCGCGCATCGTGCGTAGCGCCGTAGTCTCGGTGCGCGAGGACATGTACATCCATGCGGCCAAGTCCATAGGCGCCTCCGCGCCGCGAATCCTCTGGCGCCATGTGCTGCCCAACGTGCTGCCGCCGCTGATTGTGCTGTTCTCCTCCAGCGTGGGCACGGCCATCCTGGCCGAGTCCGGACTGTCCTTCCTGGGCCTGGGCGTGCCGCCGCCGACCCCCACCTGGGGCGGCATGCTGTCCGGCAACGGCCGCACCTACATGCTGCAAGGCCCCTGGCTGGCCCTGGCCCCGGGCATCTGCCTGACGCTGGTGGTGTACGCCATCAACGTCTTCGGCGATGCCTTGCGCGACA
>JAMNYN010000189.1 GCA_023622805.1 Pseudomonadota bacterium
GCTGCTCGACCCGCTCCACCGATGCGGCGCTGCCACGCAATTCGGGCAACAACTCGATGAGGTACTCGAACATGCGGTCGACAAGATCGGGCGAGAAATCGGCTTCAGGCGTGGCGTGTGTTTTTGCCCTGTCGGGAACCATGTACGGAGCGGCGTTGTGTTTTGAGGACATCTTGAATTACCAGGAACGAGAGAAGCCGCCGGTGCGGCGACCAGGCGCCGCACTGCGCGGCACAACGGCCGGCGTGCGGGGCGCGGAAGGAACGGGAACGGGAACGGAGGACGATTGCAGCGCTCGCTCAGCGCTGAGAACGGGCAAGACCACAGCTGCAGGCGCTTCGGGCAAACTGAAGAGGTCGCGCGCCGGCTGCACCATCTGCTCCACTTGCGTCCAACGCGCGTCGGTGTACTTGTGCAGACCTTGGGCCATGGCGGCGTGGATGGCGTAGTTGCGACAGTCAAGGTCTTCATTGCGCGGCCGGCGCTTGACCCAGCGGTAAGCCTCGCGGCCCTGGAACTTCACCAGGATGCGGTGCTCGGCAGTGAGCTGCTCATAGAACTCCCGCGGCAGCTCCTCGCTGAAGTGCAAGCGACCGGGCCCGGCATCGGTGATCGCTAGTTGGCCCAGCAGCAGGTCCTTGGCGTTGTCTACACCCACCAACCACAGTTTGATCCCCTTCTGGATCTTCTTACCGCGCCAGTCCAACTCCTGCATGCTGGCCGGGCCAACGATGGGACGGTTGTCGTTGTTGTCCCCCTTGATAGCACGCAGGTTCGGCAGCAGGTGCTGATGGCTGTGCACATAGTTGTAGACGGCCTGGGTTTGGTCGGATGAGTCGATGCTGATTGCGCTCAAACCCAGACTGCCGCCGTGCCAGGCCTGCCGGTACCGGCGCTGCAGGTAGGCCGTCACAGGCGCCCAGTCGGAGTCGATTGCCGGGTTGCCTTCGATGATGTGGCGGTCCACGATCCAGCTTTCCATGCCGCGCGCCCAGGCCCACACGTTGATCTGCCACCAGGTACGCTGCACGTCCACACCAGCCGTCAACACCAGGCCACCCACGGGCACCGTGCCAATTGCATATGGCTCGGCCCGTGCCTGCAGCACATGGTCGTCGCTACCTTCGCCCTTGACCTCCCAGGCCTGACCCAAGGTCTCGTTGGTGAACGTGGTCAGGGGTCCGGCGTCACCCTCCTGCAAGGCGCGATGGGCCTTCTCGAACTCGTCTACGATGTGCTCCCAGGTGCGCTGCGGGCTGTACGCAGCCCAGATGTGCACGCCCAGGGTGCGAGGCGGCCTGCAGGGCTCGCCATGCGCGTCACGCCAGATCCTGTCAGCACCAAAGCGGCGGCCAGATTGACGGCACACCCATACACCGGTCAACGGCCAGGCGCCCGGCAGATACTCCGCCTGGGTTATGGACTCGCGACAGTGAGGGCACATGTGACGCACGGTCTCGGGCTTACCGCCTTCCCATTTGAAGCCGTGCAAAGCATCCTTGCCACCCCAAGTCAACGAGTGCTCAACCTCACAGCGTGGGCACGCGATCAGGTAGTCGACCTCATCCTCAGAATCCTCGCAGGCTCGGCTAACGTGGCACAACCCCTTAATGCCAGGCGTGCTGCCGCCGACGAACTTAGGATACGGGGCACCTTCCAGACGGCCCTTGGCCAAGGTGCCAGGAGACCCTGACGATTTGTCCTTGCTCGCCCCGATGGTCTGGTCAAAGGCCGTCCATTCGTCAAGGATGGCAACGGCCACCGTGATCCGGCGGTAAGCCCGGGCTGCCTTGCCACCCAGTAGGTGCAGAACGCTGTCGCGGAACGGCTTGTACTTGATGGTTTCCTCGACACGGCCACCCTTCTTACGAGCGGAAATGACGGATGGCACGCCATCCTTGATATCAAGGAGCGGTTCAATTTCGGTCTTAACGAAGCTGTCGCGGTCATCATCAGTGGGTTGCCACAGCGCCTGTTTTCGCCTGCGGTGCGCGATGTTGTAGCAAACGAAGGCGGTAATGATCTTGGAGTAGCCGACGCGCTTGGACTTCTTGACGGCAAGTTCCTCAATGCGGTCGTCGCTCATGAAGTCGAGGAGGCCGATCTGGAACGGCCAAGCCACCCAACCACCTTTCTGGTGGCTTGACTCGCCAGCCAGTAGGAAATGGTCGGCAGCCCACTGGGAAAGTGTCTGCGGCGGGTCTGCCCGAAGGCTGGAAAGACCCAGATCCACAGCAGCCTGGATCGCGGCAACCTCCTCGATGGAAAGCGGCGCGTTCAAGACTGGCTCTCCAAGTCCGTCTCATCCTCGTCTGGAGACTGCGCCATAGCCGCGACATGCTCACCGACCAGCTTTGAAGTGACCCGAATCCACTCGTTTCTGGAATCAGCCAGCACGCGCAGCACGGTGACGCGCGCTTTATCGGGAAGGTCCGGACAGGCCTTGCGCAGTTGCCCTTCGATCTGGTCCATGCGGTCAACAATCGCAGAGCTCGCCAACGCGAGGACATCGGCCAGGGCACCGATTGGCGCGTACTCGCCGCGGGCCACTGCGTTTTTCAACGCCTGGGCCATCCGCTGCTCGCGCGCAAGCCCCGCCCGCTCCTGCACCAAGTTCAGACCTCCCAGTTCGCTCGACGCTCGCCCTGCGGCCTGGTCGCGCAATCGTTCGCAATAGCCCAGCAGCCAGGAATGGCCGGTGTCGCCACGCACGATCACACGCTCGCTCACCAGCTGGCTCACGCGTGCCTCGCTGACCCCCACGATTTGCGCAAACTCTGCTTGCGAAATAGGAGCATCCAAATGAGGAAGTACCTTCACTTAACCCCCTTAGGAGAGTCACACAACAGTCCGAGCACGCGGCTCGAATTACCCGCATCGGAAGAGGCCCGGGAGGACCCGCGACCGGGGGGGGTCTGCACCCCTATCGCCTCGGCCTCGACCTCGGCCCACCCCGACATGACATGCTTACCCATGACTCACACCCCCGCCGCCTGACGAATGCGGTACCGCATCCGCCTCGACAAATAGTTGCCGAGATCCGCACGCCGCGCCGCCGCCTCGGTGCTGAGCCGCGGCTTGTAGCTCCCAGCGCGCACGAACATCAGCACCGGCCGGACATCGGCCCCGGTGTCGCCCACCACAGCCCAGATGCCCATGGCTAAATGCTTCGTCTTCGCAGCACCGCGAAAACGACCATGGGAGACAAAGTAGCGCCGCCCCTGCTGCTTGACCGAGCCACGCTGCAGCCCCGCCTTGCGCTTGGCTGTCATGTTGGCGCGGTAGCCCTGCTCACCGAATGCCTGGAAATAGCTGATCAACTGGGTGATGAACGAGCCCTTGAGATTGCCGCGCCCGTCATCGCTTCCCGGCAAGGGTGTGCCCGGGATCGTGGTCTGGTAGCCGTTGGGCAGGATGCCTACCCGGCGCAGTGCCGCCTCACTGCGCTTGTCTCCGCGCCGGCCACCCAGCTCCTGCGCCGCCAGGATCTTCTGCGGATCCACGCCCTTGCCGCCGAAGTAGGTAGGCATGATCGTGGCCTCGAGCCGGTCAGCCGTCGCCTGCCTGATGAACACCGAGTTACGGATATACGGGGTGGGCCGATCAAAGACGCTACTGATCTCAGCTTGCAAAGCGCGGCGATAGGCGAATGCAGCATCATTGATAGCCGCTGCCATGGCCGACCGAGTTTGTCCGTCGGTCAGGCTCGCAAGCTCCGACTGCACGCGCTCCAGGCCCTGCACTTTCATGCCGATCCTCATGCCGTCACCATATCTTTCTGGACGAGGGCACGTTCCACGCGGGCCTCATACTTGGCAAAGTAAGGCTCTTTCACCTCATCCCAGCCGCCAAGCCCCAAGGACACGCCCATCGCGATCACACCGCTGCGAGTGTCGCGCCAGTTCTCGGGTACCGCAGCCACGGCGGCCCGCACCGACACATCCAGCCAGCGCGATTCCCGAAGCCAGCGCACCAGGCCCGGGCAGGCCTTGCCACCATCCTTGCCCAACACATGCGACTGGCGCGCCGCGGCTGCCACCAGGTCCTCGCGGCTTACCGTGCCGGCCTCGACCAGCCCACGGATCAGGCCTGCAGCCTCCATGGCTCGGGTGCGGCGATGCTCGGGGAAGTGGACCAGGAGATCTTGCGCAGCTTGAAACCACACATCACCCCCGGCGGGGGGTTGGGGGGTATTTATTTGGTTTTGGTTTTGGTTCTGGTTGGTTGAACGGTCGTTCAACGGACGCTCAACGCCCGTTGAGCCACAAGACGGACCTTCGTCCAACGGCGGCATAACGGGCGCTCGACCACCGCCCCCACCCTCGGAACCCTTACCTGCTGCATCCTTTTGCTTGCTGCGTGCGACGCCAGAGGCCCTACCTGCTGCGCTTTGCTGCTCCAGTTTTTGACGATAGGCAGCAAGCTGCGAATCGCAGTAGTCGTTATGCCAGCCATCATCCTGCAGCACGAAGAACTCCTCGAGCAGGCCAGCAAGAGCATCACGAAGTTCGTCGGTGGTGGCGCGTACGCGGCGCGCCAGCTTTTGCACATCCGACATCAACGCCCGCTCGGTCTTGAAATACAAATCGCGCAACTCTCGATACAACGCCCGTTCAACGAACGTTAAATGCAAGGTCTCGCTGTCGAAGTCGCCAATATGGTGAGGGTAGTGATTCATCGATCGCCCTCAATCCACCAACCGCTGCTGACGCGCAACCACGCGCAGCGTCTTGGCCAGTCGGTACGGCGGCAGGCTGCACGGCCGCGAACCCGCGTCCTCGAACACCTTGGAAGCGAGCAAGGCCCCCACAGGCGCGGTGACGCAGTTGATCGCAATGGCCTTATCCGGGAGACGCCGGTTATGTGCCTCCAGTAGCTCGCGACGCGTCAGTGCGGACACGCCAGCGCGATGC
>JAMNYN010000110.1 GCA_023622805.1 Pseudomonadota bacterium
TTGTGTGTCGCCGGACGTCGTCCCGTACCAGAACTCGCCCTTCTTCGTCAGTGCCATTGATACTGTTCCATTCTTCAAGGTGGGCTTCCCGGCAGACCTGACGCCAGGCTTGCCCCGATCATCTGGATTTTGCCTGAAGGCACGGTGAATTGTCGTCAAGGGGCCGGGTCGGGGTGGTCGCCGACAAGGGCTGCGGAAATCCTTGAATGCCGATTCTTGGAGATTGCGGCCAGAGACCATCAAGTTCAGCTGTTGATCGCCGCCGATATTCGATGTTGAAGCTCCTACGTCAGTTCTCAGCCTGAAGGCGACACCCCATTGACCTTCGCCCCCAACCGCCTCTTCCCAACCACTTCCCCCCCCTACCTCCCCTTGCCCCCCAACCTCTTCTGCACCGCCTGAAAAATGCGCCCCCGGGCGAGCCGCATGGCTTGGCCGCGTTGCCAGCTATCTTGCGACACCGTGGAGGTCACGGCGACCACCAGGTTCAACGGCGGGTGCACCCAGATGACCTGGCCGCCGTAGCCGCTGGCGATGTAGGTGGGGCCGGATGCCGCCCACCAATACAGTCCGTACGGCAAGCCCACGGGCGGCCCGCCGGCGCTGTGCGGCCGCACCATTTGCGCCACGAAGCCGGGCGGCAAGACTTGCCGGTTGGCCCAGCGGCCGTCTTGCAGCAGCAGGCAGCCCAGCTTGGCCATGTCCACCGTTCTCATCCATGCGCTGTGGCGAACGTACCGCGGTTCCCGCAAGGCCAGCGGCACCACGAGTTGAGCGTGCACCAGGTCGGCGATGCGGCGGCCGGTGATGCGTTCAAGAATGCTTTGCACCAAGGCCGGGCCGCTGTTGTCGTAAGCGAAGCGTTCGCCGGGTTCTGCCCGGATCGGCCGGGCCCAGGCCACCGCCGGAGCCAGCGGTTCGGCGGTCCCGGCGCTGTCGTCGGCCTCAAAGCCGGAAGTCATGGCGAGGAGGTGGCTCAGCGTGATGGCTTGCGCACGCGGGTCCGGATTGAGGCTGCGCCACTCGGGAATGAGGCTGACCACCGGCTGGTCCAGCGAATCCAGCTGGCCGCGCTGCAGGGCCGTGCCCACCAGCAGGGCCAAGGCACTCTTGGTGACGGACTGCGCGTCGCGCAGCGTATCGGGCTGGCCGTCGCGGTAGTACTCGTACACCTTGCGGCCCTGGAGGATGACCACCACGCTCTGGACGTCGCCCAAGGCCTTGGTGATGCCTTCGTCGAAGCCTTCGAAAGCGGCTGCGTCAAGGCGCTGCTCTGCCGGTGTTGCCGTGCGCCAGGGCGGCAGCTCCTGCGCAAAAGCACTGGCCGCAAGCATGGAACAAAACCAGATGACGAATCCACGCATCTTGTCCCCCGGGTTTGCTGTGGAGGGCTGCCGCCAGCAGCCTGCCGTTTCAGACGCTGACCATTCCCCTGAACCCGCGCGCTCCGTAATAGGACTGCGCGCCGTTGTGGTAGACGAAGACCTGGCCGTAACGCCGGTCGCAGAACAGCGCGCCGCCCAGTTTTCTGATCTCGGGCGGGGTGGCCACCCAGCTGGACGTCTTCAGGTCGAACTCGCCGAACTGCTGTAGTTCGCGGTATTGCGCCTCGGTCAGCAGCGCGATGCCCATGGCGGCAGCCGTGTCGATGGCGTTGCCTTCGGGGCGGTTTTCCTTGCGGGCGGCCCAGGCCTGGGCGTCATAGCACAGGCTTCTGCGGCCCAGCGGGCTTTCGGCACTGCAGTCAAAGAAACGATAGGCGCCGCCGGCATCCGCGGTGCCGATGACATCGGGCTCGCCGCCGCTGCTTTCCATCGCGCACAGCGACCGCAGCTTGTCGGGCTGGGCTTGCAGCCGCGCCTGGACGGTGTCCCAGACTATCCCCGCATGGCGCTGCACATGGTGGGCGAAGCGTTGCGTCAGGGTCTGGATGAGAACTTCACGTTGCAGTGGCGTCATGTCGTAAGCTCCTGTTGCATCGGGCAAGCGATGCACTCATTGCTCTCGCACCCATTGGGCGTACCGCCAGGCGCCCCAGATGGCTCCCACGGTGATGCCCATGCCCACGCTCCAGCCCACGGGAACACCGCCGGCGAAGGCCAGCACCAGCATCAAGCCGGTGCAGACCAGCGCGATGGGCGCCAGCGTGAGCCATTCGAAGCGCGCGACTTCGACGGCATCCTCGGCAAGGCCGCGGCGGCGGCTACCCTGCTTGCGGCGCAGGCCGCGCAGCAGCAGCACATCCAGCATGAATTCGAAAATGCCGATGCAAAGATCGGCCAGGAGGCTCAGCATGCGGACACTCCATTGGCGGTGACCCGGCCAGGGTGAAGCGGCGGGTCAGGGCGAAATATTAGCGCTTTCGACACGACCCCTTTCAATCCAGGAATCGCGCAGCTTGCGCGGCGTCCGGCAGCAGGCACTGTTCGCTGCGGCCGAACAAGCGGTAGCGGTTGCGCGCGATCAGGCGATAAAGCCCATCGCGCAAAGGCGCAGGCACCAGCCAGGCGGCCCAGGCCAGGCGCCAGGGCCAGCCCAGGGTATGCAGAATGCGCAAGATGGCGCCCGTGTGTTGCCAGGATCGGCCGGCGTCGACCAGCAGCAGCGTCTGCAGGCCTTGGGGCTGGAGCCCGGCATCGGCCAGCAGGCGCCGGCCCACGGCGCCCTGGATCGCGGCAAATTGCAGCCGGCCGCGCCGGTCGTGCCGGAGCAGAAACTGCACCCAGCCGTTGCACAGCAGGCACTGGGCGTCGAACACCACGATCATGCGAACTCCTGCGCGGGCAGTATCAGGTGGCCGCGGTAGCTGGCGACGACACCTATCCCGGGGACGCTCGCCGCCACGCGAAACTGCAATTGCCCGCCCTCCCCGCTTTCCTCGGCCACGATGCGCGGCGCGAGCCAGGCGGGGCAGCGAATGCCCAGGAAGTGCAGCTGCTGCAAGCGCATCACCAGGCCTTGCTCGCGCGCGAGCAGCGCGAACGTCAGCCGGGCCGCGCCCAGCGACTCGACGATGTCACCGCCACGGCGCTGCAGGCGCGAGCGCATGGTCTGCGTCGGGAAGAAACGGGTCCAGGTCTCCTGATCGGGCTGGGCTTGCAGCTCGAAGCGTATCGGGCCCTGGCTGGCCTGCGTCGGCGTGCCCAGGCACCATGCCAGCAGCCTGGCGGGCCGGGATTGCGGCGCCAGGGTCTCGACCCAGCCATGGAGTTCGTGGCGGCCGGCCAGGCGATGAAAGCGCTGCACTGCCGCGCCCAGCGTGGAGAACTCGGCCCCCATCACCTGTTCGTACATGGACGTAATGGCCGTCATGGCGTGAGCTCCCGCATGTGAATGTCCAGGCCTTGCGCTTCCCGCATGAAATCTTCCAGGGTCAGCAAGCCCATGCATGGGCGGGCGCCGGTGCAGGCCAGCGTGCCCGCGGCCAGCTTGCGCACCAGGGCCGTCGCGGCGAGAGTGGGAACAAAGGGGCCGTCGCCCGAGCCGGCGACCAGCACCCAGTTGCGTTCGCGCCAAGCGCCTTGCGCGTCAAGGCCCTGGACGCAGACATGCATGGCGCCGGCATCGCTGCCCCAGGCCTTGAAGCCATCGGCCATGCGTTTGAGCCCGCCCGCATGGACCGACCAATCGCGCACCAGGCCCAGGCGCGTCAGCCAGGCCATGGCATTCATGCTGCGATGCAGCCACGAGAGCTCCAGGCCGGCGCCAAAGCGCACCGTCGGCGAGCCCGCGTAGCGCTGCGGCAGCAGTGCCAGATCGGGCACATCGCAGGGCGAGAGCAGGCGCGTGCCCACGGGCGCGGGGTAGCGATGGCGCCAGGAGCCCAGCCAGCCGAACTGCGCCTCCGGCCCGGTGGACGGCAGGCGCTTGCCGCAATAACCCAGAATGGCCGTGACCGTGGCCAGGCCGCGCTCCGTGCGATTGCCCGGGCTGATGCCTATGTCGATGGAGTGGACGACGCTCATGCCGGCGGTGAGCCGGTCGATCACGGCCGTGGACAGCGCAGGCACCGAACTCGCGCCGCTGGTCAGCAGCACGCCCTGCGCTGCCGCGCTTTGCTGCAGGTTGGCGATGCCGCAGACAAAGTCCCGGCCGTCGGCCAGGTCGATGTAGTGCGCGCCCGCCCGGGCACAGGCCTGGGCGACGCGATAGTCCTGGCCCTGAAAAGGCCCTGACGTGTGGATGACCAGGTTCACATCCAACCGCCGCAGGTGCGCCGTGAAGTCCGAGCCCATGGCGTCCAATGCCACATGACTGAGCGTGGCATGCGCGTGCGGCTGGAGGCGCTCGACCAGCGCCCGCGCCGTCGCATCCGAGCGGCCCGCCGCGATGACGTGCAGGCGCTCCTGGCGCGCAAGCCGCGCCACCAAGCGGCTGCCGAAGAAGCCGTAGCCGCCAATGACCATTACCCGGTATCCGTGCATACCTCAGTCTAGCCGGTCGCGGGCTAAAAAGCCTGTTCAGGTACTCCAGCAAAGACGGGATAGCTGCGGGTTTAGCGCCATCTTTATAGTTGACTTTGTCAACAAATAACGCATAATCGCTGACTTGCTCACTTTGTGCTCCTACTTCCAAACCCTGTGCGGCTCCACGTCCGAGCCTTGTTTCCTGCACCGACCGTCGCTGGATGCGCTGCCGCGTAAGGCCCCGCGGCCTGGCCCCCTCCCCACCGCCCATGCAAAAACTTCCCCGCAGCTTCACGCCCTACGTTTTCTCTTTCTACATGGCCACCATCATGGCCTTGCTCATGTGCGGCACCATCGTCGCCGTCCAGGCCGGTTTCGGGCCGGGCTACTGGGCCAGCGTCTTCAAGACCTATGTATTGGCCATGCCCGTGGCCTTTTGCTGCGTGCTGCTGGTGCGCCCCCTGGTGCTGCGCATGGTGGCGCTGACCGTCGCCCACTGACCGTC
>JAMNYN010000147.1 GCA_023622805.1 Pseudomonadota bacterium
GCAGCGATGCCGGCCTGATCGTCTCCGAATACGGCGTGGCCGATCTGCGCGGCCAGCCCTTGTCGCGCCGCGTGCGCCGTCTGATCGATATCGCCGCCCCCGAACACCGCGCCGAACTGGAGCGCCAGGGCCATGCCCTGCTGCGCCAGTGCGGTGCCAGTTTCCACTGAATTTTCGAACCATCCATTGCAGGAGCCAACCATGCGCAGAGCCGCCATCGTCACCCCCCTTAGAACCCCTGTAGGCACGTTCGGCGGCAGCCTGCGGCCCGTCTCTGTCGAGGAACTGGCCGCCACCACCGTGCGTGCCGTGGTCGAGAAAAGCGGCATCGACCCCGCTCGCATCGACGATGTGGTGTTTGCCCAGTCCTACGCCAGCAGCGAGACGCCTTGCGTGGGCCGCTGGGCGGCGCTGCAGGCCGGCCTGCCCGTCGAAGTGCCGGGCATGCAGCTGGATCGGCGCTGCGGGGGCGGCCTGCAGGCCGTGGTGACGGCCGCGATGATGGTGCAAAGCGGCGCGGCCGACGTGGTGATCGCCGGTGGCGTCGAGAGCATGAGCAACATCGAGTACTACTCCACCGACATGCGCTGGGGCGCGCGCTCGGGCAATGTGCGCTTTTTCGACCGCCTGGACCGGGGCCGTGAACGCTCCCAGCCGGTGGAGCGCTTCGGCAAGATCTCGGGAATGATCGAGACCGCCGAGAACCTGGCGCGCGACTACGGCATCACGCGCGACCAGGCCGATGCCTTCGCGCTGCGCAGCCACCAGCGCGCGGCCGCGGCCTGGGCCGCGGGCCGTTTCGATGACGAGACGATTGCGGTGAACGTGCCCCAGCGCAAGGGCGAGCCGCTGCGGTTCGCGCGCGATGAAGGCTTTCGCACCGATATCTCGACCGAAAGCCTGGGCAAGCTGCGCACGCTGATCGCGGGCGGTACGGTCACGGCCGGCAACGCCAGCCAGCAAAACGACGCCAGCGCCGCCTGTCTGATCGTCGCCGAGGACAAGCTGGAAGAGCTGGGCCTCACGCCCATGGCCACCCTGGTGGGCTGGGCCGCCGCGGGCTGCGAGCCTTCGCACATGGGCATTGGCCCCGTGCCTGCCGTCAAGAAGCTGCTGTCGCGCCTGAACCTCAAGCTCGACCAGATGGATCTGGTGGAACTCAACGAGGCCTTTGCCTGCCAGGTGCTGTCCGTGCTCAAGGGCTGGGACTGGAACGACAGGGATGCGATCGAGCACAAGCTCAACGTCAACGGCTCGGGCATCTCGCTGGGCCACCCCATAGGCGCCACCGGCGTGCGCATTCTGGCCACGCTGCTGCATGAGCTCGAGCGCCGCAAGGGCCGCTACGGCCTGGAAACCATGTGCATTGGCGGCGGCCAGGGCATTGCGGCAGTGTTTGAACGCTATTGACCCGCTGGGCGCTTTGCTGCGCTGATCTCTGCCCGAGCGGATGCGCTCAGTTCGCGCCGGTTGGCGCGGGCCTGGCTGCGCGCTTGCCGCCACCGCTCAGGGCAAACCCTCGCTAAGGGCTGGTGAACACCGGCTTTGCCAAAAGCAGATTCCCACGGCGCAGCGCGCGCCGCACCATGTGTCCCTTGCTCAGCGGCCCGCAGGCCTACCCGTCCTGTGCTGTGCCGCGCCTAAAACACCATTGCAGGAGACAACATGCCTAATTCCCTACGCCGACTGGCCGCCACCCTGATCCTGGCCCCGATCACCCTGGCCACGCTCGCGGCCTTTCCCGCTGCCGCACAGGAAGGTCAGCCCATTCGCCTGATGGTGGGCTATTCCGCCGGAGGCCCCGTGGACCAGGGCGCGCGCCTGTTCAGCGTGGCGCTGACCAAGGAACTGGGCACGTCGGTCATCGTGGAAAACAAGCCCGGTGCCAATGCCACCCTGGCCGGCAGTGAAGTCGTGCGCGCCAAGACCGACGGGCTGACGCTGTGGTTCGCCGCCAGCCCGACCATCACCATCAGCCCCAACGTGATGAGCAAGATGTCCTTCGATCCGGCCAAGGACCTCACGCCCATAGCGCCCATCCTGAGCTACTACAACGTGCTGGTGGTCAACACCAAGGAGCCCTACAAGACCACGCAGGAACTGGTGGCCAACGGCAAGGCCAACCCGCAAAAGCTCAACTACGGCTCGGCCGGCGTGGGCGGCTCCAACCACCTGGGCGCGCTGCTGTTCGCCAAGCGCAGCGGCATAGAGATGAACCACATCCCCTACAAGGGCAACGCGCCTGCGATGACCGATGTGATCGGCGGCCAGCTGAACATGATGCTGGACATCATCAGCACCGCCAGCCCCTACATCCACAGCGGCAAGGTGCGCGCCATCGCCGTCACTTCACCACAGCGCAACGCCTCCTTGCCCGATGTGCCCACCTTTGCCGAATCGGGCATAGAAGGCCTCAAGGGCTTCGACGTGGGCGGCTGGTACGGCGTCTACGGCCCCAAGGGCATGTCGCCCGAACTGGTGGCGAAGCTGAACAAGGCCATGAACGCGGCCCTGGCCCAGCCGGAGCTGCGCAAGCGCTTCAAGGAGCTGGGCTACGAAGAGTGGACGGGCGCGCCCAAGAAGCTGGCCGAGCGCGGCGCCAAGGAACGCGCCATGTGGGCCACGGTGACCCAGGGCATCGTGGTGGACTGAGTGCAGCATGAGTGAACGCATCCACCACCTGCTAGACCGCTGGCTGCGCGAAGCGCCCCAGCGCCCCTTCATCCATCTGCCGGACGGCCGCAGCCTGAGTTTCGCCGACCTGGGCGCGCTTACCGACACGGCCGAAGCCGAGCTGCGCCGCCTGGATGTGCGCGCCGGCGACCGCGTGCTGGTCGTGGCCGAGAACTGCCCCGAGCATGCGGCGCTGATTCTGGGCTGCAGCCGCGTCGGCGCCTGGTCCTGCGGCGTGAACGCGCGCATGGCGCCCGGTGAAATCGACGCCTTCGCCGCCAAGGCCGATGCGCGTCTGGTGTATTTCACCGCCTCGGGCTCGGACAGCGCCGCCGCCCACGCCCGGCGCTTTGCCGCGCAGGACTCGGCCTTGCCGGGCATGCAGCACAGCCCCGTGCGCCAGGACGCGCTGGCCGAGACCGGCCCGCTGCAAAGCGAAGTCGCGGCGCTGATCTTCACTTCGGGCACCACCGGAACGCCCAAGGGCGTGATGGTCGGCCATGGCGCGCTGGCCCATTTCGCGCGCGTTTCCGCCGAGTCGCGCGCGCTGGGTCCCGAGGACCGCAGCTACGCCTTTGTGCCTATGACGCATATCTTCGGCTTGGGCACGGTGCTGCTGGCCTCGCTGCATGCTGGCGCCCAGATGGTGATGCGCCCGCAGTTCGATCCGGCGGAGTTGCTGGATGCGCTGGCCCACCAGGGCGTCTCGCAGCTGCAGGGCCCGCCCGCGCTGTACGCGCGCCTGCTGTCCTATCTGCAGGAGCAGGGCATTGCGCGCCCCGCGGCCCCGGCGCTGCGCTATGTCTACACCGGAGCCGGCCCGCTGGACCTGACGCTCAAGAAGCGCGTGGAAGAGGCTTTTGGACAGGCCTTGCACCATGGCTACGGCCTGTCGGAATACGCGGGCTCGGTGCACTTGACGCGCCAGGGCGAGCAGCGCGGCGACACCAGCGCGGGCTATGTGGTCGACGGCGCCGAAGTGCGCGTCACCGACCCCGCCACGGGCCGGGCTATGGCGACAGGCGAGCGCGGCGAGTTGTGGATTCGCGGGCTCGGCCTGATGCCCGGCTACTTCCGCGACAGCGAGGCCACGGCCGGCGTGATGCGCGCAGGCGGCTGGTATGCCAGCGGCGATCTGGGCGAGCTGCATGCCGACGGTGCGCTGTTCGTGGTCGGGCGGCTCAAGGAAATGATCATCCGCTCGGGCTTCAACGTCTACCCGGCCGAAGTCGAGCTGGCGCTGGGCGAGCTGCCCGGCATACAGCGCAGCGCCGTGGTCGGCCGCCCCGAGAAGGACGGCAACGAGGAAGTGATCGCCTTTGTCGAACTGTGTCCCGGCGCCACCCTGGACCAGTCCGCGGCGCGCGCCCATCTGCGCAGCCGCCTCGCGCCCTACAAACTGCCCTCGCACATCGTGGTGGTCGCCGAACTGCCCACCAGCCCCAACGGCAAAGTACTCAAGCGCCTGCTGCAGGAGCAGGCGCTGCAAGCCGGCTGAACTGGAAAGGCCCCGCTGGCGGGGCCTTTTTTCTCAGTCCTCGCTGATTAATTTGATGTCGCAGTAGGCCTGCAAGCCTTCGATGCCGCACTCCGAGCCCCAGCCGCTTTCCTTGACGCCGCCAAAAGGCGCTTCGGACATGGACACATTGAGGCTGTTGATGCCCAGCATGCCGGTCTGCAATCCGCGCGCCAGCTGCATGCGCGTGGGGCTGTGCTGGGTGAAGGCGTAGCTGGCCAGGCCGTAGGGCAGGCGGTTGGAGCGCGCTATGGCTTCCTCCACGCTGTCCACGCGGTTGATCAGCGCCAGGGGGCCGAACGGCTCCTCGTTCATCAGGCGCGCATGTTCGGGCACATCGGTCAGCACCGTGGGCTGCCAGAAGAAGCCTGGGCCGTCTATCGCCTGGCCGCCGCAGGCCACGCGCGCGCCGTGCTGCACTGCATCGTCTATCAGGCTGCGCATGGCCTGCTGCCGGCGCGGGTTGGCCAGCGGCCCCAGGTGGCTGCTCTCCTTGAGTCCGTTGCCGGGCTGCAGCTTGCGCGTGCGCTCGACAAAGGCCTGCACAAAGGCGTCGTAGACCTGGGCATGCACATAAAAGCGCGTGGGCGCGATGCAGATCTGGCCGGCGTTGCGGAACTTGCCCGCGACCAGCATGTCGGCCGCCTGGTTCACATCGGCGTCGGCGCAGATGATGGCCGGCGCATGGCCGCCCAGTTCCATGGTGGCGCGCTTGAGTCCCTTGGCCGCCTGCTGTGCCAGCAGCTTGCCGACGGCGGTCGAGCCGGTGAACGAGAACTTGGCCACCACGGGGCTGTCCAGCAGATAGGAGGAGACTTCGCCGGGCACGCCGAACACGGCATTGAGCACGCCGGGCGGCAGGCCCGCATCGTGCAGCGCGCGTACCAGGGCCAGGCCGGAAGCCGGAGTTTCCTCGGCCAGCTTGAGGATCAGCGTGCAGCCCGCGGCCAGCGCGCCGGCGATCTTGCGCGCGGGGGTGACGGCCGGGAAGTTCCAGGGCGTGAAAGCCGCGCACACGCCCACGGGCTCGTGCAGGACGGTGATGCGCTGCGTCAGCGTGCGCCCCGGCACCACGCGGCCGTAGTTGCGCCGGCCTTCCTCGGCATACCAGTCGAAAGTGTCGGCGCTGGCCAGCACTTCCAGCCGCGCTTCGCGCAGCGGCTTGCCCTGCTCCAGCGTCATGCTCAGGGCGATGGTGTCGGCGCGCTCGCGCACCAGCGTGGCGGCGGCGCGCAGTATGCGCGAACGCTCCAGCGGAGCGGCCGCGCGCCAGCCGGCAAAGGCCTGCTGGGCGGCCTGCAGCGCGGCGTCCAGATCGGCGCGCGTGGCATGGGGCAGCTGGGCCAGTACCTGGCCGGTGGCGGGATTGAGCACGTCTTCGGTGCGGCGTTCTTCGGCCTCCAGCCAGCGGCCGGCGATGTACAGCTGGGGCTGGGCGTAGCTCAGGGTGGTGGTGGATTCGTATTGCATCAGGCCTCCATGCGAATGATCTGGCGTATGGCCTCGCCGCGCGCGAGCCGGTCAAAGCCTTCGTTGATCTGGTCCAGCGTCAGATGGCCGGTCACCAGCTTGTCCACGGGCAGCTTGCCGGCGGCATGCAGCGCCAGGTAGCGGCCAATGTCGCGGCGCGGAATGCAGCTGCCCATGTAGCTGCCCTTGAGCGTGCGTTCCTCGGCCACCAGGTGCCATACCGGCAGGCTGATGGCCTGGGCATTGGCCGGCAGGCCGGCGGTGATGGTCTGTCCGCCGCGGCGCGTGACGCGGTAGGCCATCTCCAGCGCCTTGGCCGAGCCCACCATCTCGAAGGCGTGGTCCACGCCGCCGCCCGTGAGATCGCGCACCTGCTGCACCGCATCGGCGTCGCCGGCGTTGACGGTGTCGGTGGCGCCGAATTCGCGCGCCATGGCCAGCTTGTCCGCGTTGAGGTCGATGGCCACCACGCGGGCCGCGCCCGCGGCGGCGGCCCCCATCACCGAGGACAGGCCCACGCCGCCCAGTCCCACCACGGCCACGCTCTGGCCGGGGCTGACCTTGGCGGTATTGGCCACGGCACCCACGCCCGTCATCACGGCGCAGCCGAACAGCGCCGCCAGTTCCAGCGGCACGGACTTGTCTATCTTGTGCACGCCCCGGCGCGACAGCACGGCATGTTCGGCAAAGGCCGAGACGCCCATGAAGTGCGCGATGGGCTGGCCGTCCTGCGACAGGCGTTTGGCGCCCGACAGCAAGGTGCCGGCCACGCCGGCCTGGGCCGCGGGCTCGCACAGCACGGGCCGCCCTTCGGCGCAGGGCATGCAACTGCCGCAGCCGGGCACGAACAGCAGCACCACATGGTCGCCGATGGCGAGATCGGTCACGCCTTCGCCCAGGCCGGCGATGATGCCCGCGGCCTCATGGCCGAGCACGATGGGCGTGTCGCGCGGGCGGTCGCCGTTGATGATGGACAGGTCGGAGTGGCAGATGCCCGCGGCGACCACTTTCACCAGGACTTCGCCGGGGCCGGGCGGCGCGAGGTCGACTTCGCGGATTTCCAGCGGACGGCTGTCGGCATAGGGCGCGCTGGCGCCCGTGCGTGTGAGTACGGCGGCGCGTGTCTTCATGATGCCTTCACCAGTTTGCAAGAGCTTTTGGACAGGGGGCGGAATGCCTGATCCCCGGGAATGGTGCTGAGCACCTTGTAGTAGTCCCAGGGGTACTTGGACTCCTCGGGCTTCTTGATCTGCACCAGGTACATGTCGTGCACCATGCGGCCGTCTTCGCGCACCTTGCCGTTTTGCGCGAAGAAGTCCTCGATGGGCACCTGCTTGAGCTGGCGCGCCACGGTGGCGCCGTCGTCGCTCTTGGTGGCCTGCACGGCCTTAAGGTAGTTGGTCACGGCCGAATAGGCGCCGGCGTGGATCATCGAGGGCATCTTCTTCATCTTCTCGAAAAAGCGCCGCGACCAGGCGCGCGTGGCGTCGGTGCGGTCCCAGTAGAAGCCCGTGGTCAGCACCATGCCCTGGCCGTGGCGCAGGCCCAGCGCATGGACGTCGTTGATGAACATCAGATTGGGCACCAGCATCTGCTTGGGCGTGATGTTGAATTCGCGCGCCGCCTTGATGGTGTTGACCGTGTCGCTGGTCGCATTGGCCAGGTTGATCACCGATGCCTTGGAGGCCTGGGCCTGCAGCAGAAAGGACGAGAAATCGCTGGCGTTGAGCGGATGGAAGGTCGTGCCCACCACCTTGCCGCCGCCTTCCTTGAGAAACTCGGTCACGTTGGCCGTCATGGCCTTGCCGAAAGCGTAGTCCACTCCCAGGATGAACCAGTCCTTCTTGCCCTGGGCCAGGATGCCGCGCACCGCGCCATTGGCCATCGCATAGGTGTCGTAGGTGTAGTGGATGGCCGTGGGCGCGCAGTGCTCATTGGAGAGAATGTCCGAGGCCCCGCCCGTGTTGATCACCATCTTGTTGCGCTCACGCGCCAGATTGTTCACGGCCACCGCCACGGCGGTGTTGTTGATGTCGATGATCAGGTCCACGCCGTCGCGGTCGAACCAGGTGCGCGCATGGGTGGCGCCCACATCGGCCTTGTTCTGGTGGTCGGCAGCGACCACTTCGATCTTCTTGCCCAGCACCTGGCCGCCGAAGTCCGCCACGGCCATCTTCGCGGCCTCCACCGAGCCGCGACCGGCCGTGTCGGCATACAGGCCCGACATGTCGCTGAGCACGCCTATGCGCACCACCTCATCCGAGATCTGCTGGGCCTGTACGGCGGCACTGCACAGCAGGCCCGCGCCCAGGGCGCAGCGAACGGCGCGGTGCCGCTCTAGAAAACGTCGCATGTCATCTCCTTGTGGTTGGACGGGGTGGTGGGGCGGCGGGTCTCAATCGGGCCGGATGCCGGCCGTCTTGACCACCTGGGCCCACTTGCGCAATTCGCTTTGCAGGCGCTCGCGCATTTGCTGCGGCGTGCCCGGATCGGCTTCGGCTCCGGCCGTGAGCAGGCGCTGGCGCACGCCGGCGTCGCGCAGGGCGGTGTTGAAGTCGGTGTTGATTTTTTCCAGCACGGCGGCCGGCGTGCGGGCCGGCGCGAACAGGGCCGCCCAGGAATAGGCTTCGTATTCGGGCAGGCCCGATTCGGCGATGGTGGGCACTTCGGGCAGCATGGTCGAGCGCTGGCGGCTGGCCACGCCCAGCACCTTGATGCGGCCCGACTTGATGTGCTGCAGCGCACTGGGCGCGTCGGCGAACATCAGTTGCACCTGCCCGCCCAGCAAGTCGTTCATGGCCGGCGCGCTGCCCTTGTAGGGAATGTGCTGCAGGCGGATGCCGGCGTGCATGTTGAACAGCTCGCCGGCCAGGTGGGTGCCGCCGCCGTTGCCCGAGGAGCCGTAGCTCAGGCTGCTGCCGGGCTGCTTGGCCAGCGCGATCAGCTCGCGCACATTGCTGGCCGGCACCGAAGGATGGGCCACGAGAAACACCGGAAACATCGCGGCAAAGCTCACGGGCACGAAGTCGCGCTCGATGTCATAGCTCAGCTTGGCGTGCAGCGCCGGGTTCACCGAGTGGTGAATCGAGCCCACGAACAGCGCATAGCCGTCGGCCGGCTCCTTGGCCGCAGCCGCCGCACCGACCATGCCGCCGGCGCCGGCGCGGTTGTCGATCACCGTCGGCTGGTGCCAGATGTCGCCCAGCTTCTGGCTGAAGGCGCGCGCCGTGGTGTCCACCGGGCCGCCGGGTGGAAAAGGCACGATGAAGCGCACCGGGCGCGAAGGCCAGGCGTCGGCGGCATGGGCCGTGGGAAGCAGGCTGCTGGCGGCCAGGGCGCTGCCGGCGGCCAGCACCTGGCGGCGCCGGGGCGAAAAGGAAAACGGGGGCATCAGGATTCTCCGAAAGTGGCGGCCATATGCCGCCTAACCCATTCTGGTCACGTCGCCGGATGGCGTGCTTTGTGAATGCGAAAGGTGCGCTTTCAGCGCTCTCAAGCGGGAAAAACCCTTGCTGATCCCGCTCCATTGCCCGCGTGAAGTCCGCCTTCCACATTGGCGAATTGAAGCCGCGCCGGGAAGCAGGCATGCTGGCGGCACGCCGCTGCGTCTGGCATCGTTTGCCGGGCGCCGCGCCAAGAACCAGACCACGAAAGCCCTGTCCATGCACATGAGCGTACAGACCCACTACCAGGCCGAACTCGATGCCGGCCGCTTTTGCCTGCAGCAATGTCCGCAGTGCCAACGGCATGTCTTCACTCCGCGCGAGCTGTGCCCGCATTGCGGCGCCAGCCCGCTGCGCTGGGTGCGCGCCAGCGGTCTGGGGACCGTCTATTCCACCAGCACCATCTCGCGCAAGCAGGACGCCGGCGGCAACTACAACGTGGCGCTGATCGACCTGGATGAGGGCGTGCGCATGATGAGCCGCGTCGAGGGCCTGGCCCCCGAAGCGGTGCATATCGGCCTGCGCGTGCAGGCCCAAGTGGTCCAGAAGGAAGGACGCGGCCTGGTCTTGTTCCAGCCTGCGCAGGAACAAGGAGCTGCAGCATGAACGCCCGATCGAACATCCCCCGCTCGGCATTCGATGCTGCTGCCGTGAACCGCCCGCTGCGCGGACGCGCGGCCATCGTCGGTGCCGCCACCTATGGCTGCGGCGAGGCGCCCGGCATGGACGACATGACGCTGCTGGTGCGCGCCGCGCACGCCGCCGTGGCCGATGCCGGCCTGACCATGCAGGACATCGACGGCCTGGCCACCTGCAGCGTCAACGCCAGCATGTGGACCATGCCTGTGATCGAGCATCTGGGCATCAACCCGACCTATGTGGACGGCACGATGATTGGCGGCAGCAGCTTCATTGCCCATTTGCTGCCCGCGATCCGTGCCCTCGAAGCCGGCCAGTGCAAGGCCGTGCTCGTGTGCTACGGCAGCGCCCAGCGCTCGGCCACGTTCGGGCGCAAGGAAGGCCAGGCCGCGCGCCGCTTCCTCGACCCCCAGCCCTACGAGTTCCCCTTCGAGCCCGTGCTGCCCGTCACCGCCTATGCGCTGGCGGCCGCGCGCCACATGCATGAATTCGGCACCACGCGCGAGCAACTGGCCGAAGTGGCCGTGGCCGCGCGTGCCTGGGCCCAGCTCAACCCCGAAGCTTTCATGCGCGACCCGCTGAGCATTGCGGACGTGCTGTCGGCACGCCCCATCGCCAGCCCGCTGGGCGTGCGTGACTGCTGCCTGGTGACGGACGGCGGCGGCGCCATCGTGCTGGTGCGCTCCGATCGCGCCAAGGACCTGTCCCAGCCTCCGGTCTACGTGCTGGGCAATGCCACGGCCATCTGGAACCGCCAGATCTCCTGCATGCCCGACCTGACGACGACGTCGGCCGCGCAGTCCGGCGCCCAGGCCTTTGCGATGGCCGGCCTGACAGCAGCCGACATGGACATGGCCCAGCTCTACGACGCCTTCACCATCAACACCTTGCTGTTCCTGGAAGACCTGGGCTTTTGCGCCAAGGGCGAGGCCGGCGCTTTTGTTCAGGGCGGCGGCATCGCTCCCGGCGGCCGACTGGCGGTCAACACCAACGGCGGCGGCCTGTCCTGCGTACACCCGGGCATGTACGGCATCTTCGCGCTGATCGAAGCCGTGCGCCAACTGCGCGGCCAGGCCGGCCAGCGCCAACTGGGACGCCACCGCACGGCCGTGGTCCATGGCAACGGCGGCACGCTGTCGAGCCAGTCCACTGCCATCCTTGGCACTGCTGAAGCGCTGTAAAAAAAACAAGAAAGATTGAGACCATGATCCGCGATCAAGAAACCCTGGAAGCCCTGCTCGACAGCGTGCGCCGCTTTGTGCGCGAGCGCCTGGTGCCGGCCGAGAACGAAGTGGCCGAGACCGACGAGATTCCAGAAGCCATCGTGCAGGAGATGCGCGATCTGGGCCTGTTCGGCATGACCATTCCCGAACATTTCGGCGGCCTCGAGCTGACGATGGAAGAGGAAGTGCGCGTGCTGTTCGAGCTGTGCCAGACTTCGCCGGCCTTCCGCTCGGTGATAGGCACGACGGTGGGCATCGGCTCGCAAGGCATTCTGATGGACGGTACGCCCGAGCAGCAGGCGGCCTGGCTGCCCAAGCTGGCTACGGGCGAGATCATGGCCTCGTTCGCGCTGACCGAGCCCGAGGCCGGCTCCGACGCGGCCTCGCTGCGCACCACCGCCACCAAGGACGGCGACCACTACGTGGTCAATGGCAACAAGCGCTTCATCACCAACGCGCCCCATGCCGGCATGTTCACGCTGATGGCCCGCACCGACGCGGCCAACAAGGGCGCGGGCGGCGTTTCGGCCTTCATCGTCGATGCCAAGAGCCCCGGCATCAGCTTCGGCAAGAACGACGTCAAGATGGGCCAGAAGGGCGCCCATACCTGCGACGTGTTCTTCGACAACGTGCGCGTGCCCGCTGCGAACCTCATCGGTCTGAAGGAAGGCCAGGGCTTCAAGACGGCCATGAAGGTGCTGGACAAGGGCCGCATCCACATCGCCGCCGTCAGCGTGGGCGTGGCCCAGCGCATTCTGCGCGACGCGCTGGCCTACGCGCTGGACCGCAAGCAGTTCGGCCAGCCCATCTGCGAGTTCCAGCTGGTGCAGGCCATGCTGGCCGACAGCCAGGCCGAACTGTATGCGGCCGAGTGCATGGTGATCGACGCCGCGCGCCGCCGCGACGCGGGTCAGAACGTCTCGACCGAAGCTTCGTGCTGCAAGATGTTCGCCACCGAAATGGTGGGCCGCGTGGCCGACCGCGCGGTGCAGATCCTGGGCGGCTCGGGCTATCTGGCGGAGTTCGGCATCGAGCGCTTCTACCGCGACGTGCGCCTGTTCCGCCTGTACGAAGGCACGACGCAGATCCAGCAGATCATCATTGCGCGCAACATGATCCGTGAGGCCCGCAACGCATGAGCACCACGTTATCGGAGCGCAGCGCGTTCATGCGCCTGCTCGGCGGCATGCAGGTGAGCGCACCGCCGGGCAAGGTGCGCATTCACCTGCCGCACATGCGCGAGGAGCTGCTCAACCAGCTGCCCGCCGCGCATGGCGGTGTGCTGATGACGCTGCTTGATTCGGTGATGTCGCGTGCCGCGAGCGAACTGCCCGACGCGCCTTCGCAGACCGCCGTGACGGTGGAGATGAGCAGCCGCTTTCACCGCCCCGGCCGCGGCGCGCTGCTGGCCGAAGGCTGGGTGGTGCATGCCAGCCGCAGCCTGTGCAGCTGCGCGGCGCAAGTGACCGACGAAGACGGTCGCCTGGTGGTCACGGGCAGCGGTACTTTCAAGTACTGGCTGGCGCCAACGAAATTGGAGAGCACCCCCTGAGCCGCTGACGCGTCATGGGCCGCCCCGTCTCCCCCCTCTCATCCTTCGGTGGAGGGGGGCGCCCGGCTAGGGGCGGCAGCCTCGCTGCGCGACGGCGCTTGCTCGCTGCCCCTTTGTTGGGGCGCGCCGGTTTCGAGCACCGTGACCTGTGCCCAAGGCCGTTCGCCCTGAGACGCTTCGACGGGTTAATTGCAGCAAGGCGCCCGCTATCGCGTCCGTCGCACCCCCCCTCAATCGAACTTCAGTCGCCCCTGGGCGTCGGCCACCAGCAGCTCCACCAGCTCCTGCGCGAACGAGGGCAGGGCTTCCAGGCTGCGCACGCAGATCTTCATTTCGCGCACCGACCAGGCATCCGACAGCGGCACGAGCGCGATATCCATGGATTGCGCATGGCGGCTGGCCGCGGATTCGGGCAGCACGCCCACGCCCACGCCGGACTCGATCATGCGGCAGGCGGTCTCGAAATTGCCGACCTGGATGCGCTGCTTGATGGGGCGGTGCAACTGGTCGCTGGCATGGCGCAGGAAGGCGTGGATGGCGGTGGACTCCTGCAGGCCGACATAGTCCAGATCCAGGGTGTCGGCGAAGTCGATCTGCATCTGGCCTTCCAGGGGGTGGCCGCGCGGCACGACCAGCACCAGCCGGTCGCGGCGGTAGGGCAGGGTCTCCAGGTTCTCGGTGCGCACCAGGCCGGCGACGATGCCGATGTCGGTCTGGCCTTCGGTGACGGCGCGCACGATGTCATGCGACGGGCGTTCGCGCAGGTCGATGTTCACGTCCGGATTGCGGCGCAGGTAGTGGCGCAGCACGGGCGGCAGGAACTCGCCCAGCGAGGTGGTGTTGGCAAACACCCGCACATGGCCTTTGACGCCCAGCACATATTCCTGCATGTCGCCGCGCAGGTGCTCGATCTGACTTTGCACCATGCGCGCATGGGTCACGAAGGCCTGGCCCGGCGGCGTCAGCGTGACGCCCTGGCTGGTGCGGTACAGCAGCTTGGTGCCTATGCTCTCCTCCAGATTCTTGATGCGCGTGCTGGCCGCGGGCAGGGAAATGAAGGAAAACTCCGCGCCGCGTGTCATGCTGTTGGCATCGGCGATGTGCACCATCAGTCGGAGATCCAAAAGATCAAAGTGCATAGTCATGGCAGTAATTTTAGTTCGTGTAATCCGTTTTTTCCCTGCCTTTTTCGCCCGCGCCATGAAGCGTCGCGAATGCAGCCTTCCACAAATGCGAAGCCGTGCCCGCAAGGCTGGTCTTAGGATGTTCGGGCACAGCCCGCTGCGGCTTTTCCCTGACATCGGACCATCCAAATGAGCGCCCTCGCACCTGATTCCGCCTCCCCCGCAGCCGCCCCGCGCGCGTCCGCCTCCCCCACCGCCCGCCCGGGCGCGCTCGGCCACCTGCGCGTGCTCGACCTGTCGCGCGTGCTGGCCGGTCCCTGGTGTACCCAGAACCTGGCCGACCTGGGGGCCGACGTCATCAAGATCGAGAAACCCGGCGAAGGCGACGACACGCGCCACTGGGGTCCTCCCTTCTTCCCCGACGCCGAAGGCGAGCCCACGGCGAACGCCTGCTACTTTGCCGCCTGCAACCGCAACAAACGTTCCGTCACCGTGGACATGGCCACGCCAGAAGGCCAGCAGCTGATCCGCGAGCTGGCCATGCAAAGCGATGTGGTGGTGGAGAACTTCAAGACCGGCGGTCTCAAGCGCTACGGCCTGGACTACGCCAGCCTGAGCGCGCTCAATCCGCGCCTGATCTACTGTTCGGTCACGGGCTTCGGCCAGACCGGGCCGTACGCGCCGCGCGCCGGCTACGACCTGCTGGTGCAGGCCATGAGCGGGATGATGAGCATCACGGGCCGCGCCGACAGCGAACCCGGCGGCGGCCCCATGCGCGTGGGCGTGGCCGTGATCGACCTGTTCACCGGCATGTATGCCACCACGGCCATCCTCGCCGCGGTCGAGGCGCGCCACAGCACCGGCCGCGGGCAGCACATCGACATGGCGCTGCTGGACGTGGCCATGGCGGTGCTGGGCAACCAGGGTACGGGCTATCTGAACACCGGCCATGTGCCCGGCCGCCAGGGCAACACCCACCCCAGCGTCGTGCCCTACCAGGACTTTCCCACGCAGGACGGCAACGTGCTGCTGGCCATTGGCAACGACGGGCAGTTCGCGCGTTTTTGCGAAGCGGTCGGTGTGGACTGGGCGCGCGACGAGCGCTTTGCTGCCAATGCCGGGCGCGTCATCCATCGCGAAGTACTGGTCCCGATGATGGCCGAGCTCACGCGCAGCCGGACCACGGCGGCCTGGGTGGCGCTGCTGGAGGACAAGGCCGTGCCTTGCGGTCCGATCAACCACATCGGCCAGGCTTTCGACGACCCGCAGGTGCTGGCCCGCGGTCTGCGGGTGGAGCAGGAGCGCTATCCCGGTGCCCAGCCGCCCGCGGGGCAGACCATCAACCGCGTGGTCACAACGGCCAGCCCGCTGCGCCTGTCGGACACCCCGACCACGCTGCGCCACGCCCCGCCGGCCCTGGGTCAGCACACCGACGAAGTGCTGGGCGATTACCTGGGCCTCGATGCGGCCGCCCTGCAGGACTTGCGCGACAAGAAGGTGGTGTGAACGCCGGACGCAGAGAAATAATGACCAACTTGATTTACCGGTCAAATTTCACTGTTATGATTCGCGCTATCGAATTCTTGAGCACAAGCACTTCCAAGTGATTGCTGCAAAAAAGGGTTCCGGTTTGCGGTGGTTTTCCACCGCTTTCCTCCAAAAGCGGCTGTAGCTCAGCTGGATAGAGTACTTGGCTACGAACCAAGGGGTCGTGGGTTCGATTCCTGCCAGCCGCACCAAACGTCAAACCCCAGAACAGCAATGTTCTGGGGTTTTTTCGTTTCCGCTCGCATGCGCCGGCCCGGCGTATCAATGGCGCAGGCCAGGCAAAGTCCTTATTGCCGGGGGTGACAGGCGCAATCCCGGGCAATAGGGGCGCGACCGCTCACTGGGGCTTGATGTCCGCCGCCGTGATCACCTGAGCCCACTTGGCCTGTTCGGCGGCCTGGAACCTGCTGAGCACTTCGGGTGCGCCACCCACTGGCAGTGCCCCAAGCTCCGCCATGCGCGAGATGATCTGGGGTTGCTTGAGCACCCTGTCGATCGATGCCGACAACTGGTTCGTGATGGCCTTGGGCGTGCCCGCGGGTGCGTACATCGCGTACCACGACGAAGCCTCGAAGTCCTTGATGCCGAGTGCTTCTGCCATCGTGGGTACGTCGGGATACTGGGGCAGGCGATTGCGGGTGGTCACCGCCAGCATCTTGAGCTTTCCTGCCTTCACGAACGGTGTGCTGGTCAGCAAGGTATCGAACATCAAATCCACCTGTCCAGCCACCAGATCACTCACTGCAGGGCCGGAGCCTTTGTAGGAAATGTGGGTCATGTGGGTGTTGGTGCGGAACTTGAAGTACTCGGGCACCAGATGGGAAGAGCCTCCTGTGCCCGCCGATGCGTAGTTGAGCTTGTCGGGATGGCGCTTCAGGTAGTCCACCAGTTCCGCGATGGTGTTGGCCTTCACTTTGTGGGGGTTGGCCACGACCACGATGGGCACGGTCAGCACCAGCGACAAAGGCTCGAAGTCCTTGTTGGGGTCGTAGGGCATCTTCTTGTGCAAGCCCGGGTTGATGGCCATGGTGCCGATGCTGGCCATCATCAGGGTATAGCCGTCGGGGTTGCTCTTGGCCGCGTCGGCGGCGCCAATGAAGCCATGTGCGCCCCCTTTGTTGTCGATGATGACCGAGGTCTTCAAGTCATCGCCTACCGCCTGACCAATCACGCGTGCTGCGATGTCGGTGGGGCCGCCTGCGGGGAAGGGCACCACGATGCGAATGGGTTTCTTGGGGTAATCGGGCGATTGGGCTGCGGCGATGGTCGGCGCCATGGCAAGCACTGCGGCGCCAGTCACCGCTGCCAGCACATGCAGGCGTGTGCGAAATTTCATGCGTGTCTCCTTGGTCTTTTTATTTCACTCGATGCTGATCTTCGCGTCGGCGATCAGCTTGGCCCATTTGCTCTGCTCGGCCCGGATGTAGGCTTGGGCCTCGGCGGGCGAGCCGCCCAGGGCCTTGCTGCCTTCCAGTGCCAGCAGATCGCTGGTTTCCTTCTTGCCCAGCACGTTGAGCGTGGCCTTGTTGAGCCCATTGACGATGGCGGTCGGGGTGTTGGCCGGCGCCACGATGACTTTCCAGTCCACGGCTTCAAAGCCCGGGAAGCCGGACTCGGCCACGGTAGGCGTCTCGGGCAGGATGGACAGCCGCTCCCTGGACGTCACGGCAAGCGCCCGCAGGCGCTTGCCCTTGATCATCTCGATGATGGATTGCGGCGTCGACAGCATGAAATCCGTGCTGCCGCCCAGCAAGTCGGTGAGGGCTGGCGCGGCGCCTTTGTAGGGGACGTTGAGGACCTTGAACTGCGCCTGATGGGCCAGCAGCTCTCCGGCCAGATGGCCGACCGTGCCCGTGCCCGCCAAGGCCTGCTTGAGGTCGCCAGGCCTGGATTTCGCGGCCGCGATCACGTCGGCCCGCGTCTTGAACGGCGAATCATGGCGCACCACCATCACCATGGGCAGCGAGGCCACCAGCACCACGGGAATGAAGTCCTTGCGGGCATCAAAGGGCATCTTGGGCATCAGCGCGGGGTTGATGGCCAGGTTGGCCGTCTGTCCCAGGCCGATGAGCAAGCCGTCGGGCTTGGACTTGGCCACGGAATCCATGCCGATGTTGCCGCCCGCGCCGGGGCGGTTCTCTATGACCACGCTCCATTGGGTTTCGTTGGCAATCTTGCTGCCGATGAAACGGGCCACGGCGTCGGTCCCGCCGCCAGGGGTGTAGGGAACGATCAGCTTGATGGGCCTGCCGCCGGGATAGGCGGCCGTGTTGGCGAATGAAGGCAGGGCCATGCTGGTCAGGCTGGCGGCAATCAGGGTTCGGCGGGTGAGGGTGGTCATGTCATGCTCCTTGCGTTATTGATTTACTGATGAGGTCCGCGATCTCGGCGTCGCTGTAGCCCGCTTCTCGCAGCAGCTCGCTGGAGTGCTCTCCGGCCAGGGGCGGCTGCATGCGCAGTCCCAGGCGCGAGCCATCCAGCGTGAACGGCAAGAGAGGGACCAGCGATTCCTTGCCATCACCCAGGCGAATGGGGGCCAGGCCGCCGGTCTGTAGCAGGTGCGGATCGTTGAAAAGCTCTTCGGGCTTGGTGATAGGGGCGAAGGGCAAGCCTGCGGCCTCGAAGATCCGGGCCAGTTCCTGCGCGGGGTAGTCGGCCAGGAATTCACGCAGGATGGGCATCAGCCAGCTGCGGGCCGTGACGCGGTCGTTGTTCGTGATCAGGCGCGGGTCCGATGCCAGATGCGTGAGATCGAAGGCCTGGCAGAAGATGGCCCATTGCTTGTCGCTCACCACGGCCAGGAAGATCTGCGCGTTGTCCCTGACGGTGAAGACGTCGTAAATGGCCCAGGCGGACACGCGCGCGGGCATGGGGTTGACGCTGCGTCCCGTGACGGCCGACTGCAGCATGTGCTGGCCGACCAGAAAGACGTTGTTCTCGAACAGCGAAGCCTGGACTTCCGAGCCTTCACCCGTCTGTTCGCGCCTGGCCAGGGCCGCCATGGCACCGATGGCGCCGAACATGCCGCCCCTGAGGTCGTTGACGCGGGTGCCGGCGCGCAAGGGGTCGCCGGCGCGGCCGGTCATATAGGCCAGGCCGCCCATCATCTGCACCACTTCATCCAGGGCCGGGCGGTTGTCATAGGGGCCGGGCAGAAAGCCTTTGTGGCTCACATAGATCAGCCGGGGGTGCTTGGCCTTGAGCGCTGCGTAGTCCAGGCCCAGCTTTTCCATGACGCCGGATTTGAAGTTCTCGCTGACGATGTCGGCGCTGGCAATGAGCTTTCTGGCGGCCGCTATGCCTTCGGGCGTCTTGAGGTCCAGCACGATGCTTTTCTTGTTCCGATTGAACATCGGGAAAAAGCCGCTGCCCGAGCCCAGCAGCTGGCGCGTGGTGTCGCCGCCCACGGGCTCGACCTTGATGACTTCGGCGCCCAGATCGGCGAGCAGCATGCCGCAGGTCGGGCCCATCACCATGTGGGTGAATTCGATGACGCGAATGCCTGCGTAGGGCAGCGTGTTTTTCGGAGAATCAGACATATTCATTCCATGCAGCTTGGGCGCGGGCTCAGGCGGTGGCCGCCGCATGCGCAGGCTGTGACTGGTCCTGGACAAAGCCCTTGGGCAAGCCCGCCTGGGGCGTCATGCCGTAAATGGGTTCGTGGGGCAGGCCGACCATCAGCGGCTCGCGCGCCGCCATGATCAAGTCGAGGTTGATGCCCGTGCGAATGCCCATGGCCTCGAACATGAACACCAGATCTTCGGTCACGACGTTGCCCGAAGCGCCGGGCGCGTAGGGGCAGCCGCCCAGGCCGCCCAGCGAGCTGTCAAAAGTGCGCACGCCTTCCTCGAAGGCGGCCAGGCAGTTGGCCAGGCCCAGTCCGCGGGTGTTGTGCATATGCGCCGCGCCCGCGTGGCTGCCCAGCTCGGCGATCAGCCGCTTGAAGAGGCGCCGGGTCTGTGCGGGATTGGCATAGCCCACGGTGTCGGACAGGCCGGACTCATCCGCCCCGGCCGCAATGCACTGGACGGCGAGCGCAATGACTTCATCTTCCGGGACCAGGCCTTGCAGGGTGCAGCCGAAGGCCGTGGAAATGCCTGCCTCGAGTTTCACATGGGGCGCTAGCTCGTCCCGCAGCCGGGCGATGCTGCGCACTTCTTCGACCATTTCCTGCGGCGTCTTGCGCACGTTGGCCAGGCTGTGGGCGGTGCTTGCCGAGACCGGCAGGGTCAGCTTCTGCACGCCGGCCTTGAGCGCGTTCTCGGCGCCGCGGCGATTGGGCACCAGGGCCATCACCGTCACGCCCGGGTGGCGCAAGGCGTGCTGCACCACTTCGGCCGCATCGCCCATCTGCGGCAGCAGCGAGCGCGGCACGAACGAGGCCACTTCAATTTCGCGCACCCCGGCGGCTACCAGTGCATCGATCCAGCGGCACTTGTCCGCGGTGGACATGATGGATGGAACCGATTGCAGCCCATCGCGGGGGCCGACTTCGCTGATCAGGATCTCTGGTGCCAATGGCTTGGAATTCATGCTGTGCCTCTTTTGTAGTTCTGTCTGACAGAACGTTGTTTCGTCTAATAGAATGATTGCAGACAGCAGAGTCTGCTGTCAAGCGACTAAACTGAGGGACGCTGTGCCAAGCCGTTGCGCGCCATCGGCCTCGGCGGCGTCTTTCGCAACCCCACACAGACAGGTATTTGAAGAATGGCCACTAAAGCCAGCGCTGAGGCGGAGTCCGATCACGGCGGCGTCGCTGCCGTGGACAGGGCCTTGGGTTTATTGAAGGCATTCCGCCTGGGCGATGAGTCCCTGGGCCTGGCGCAGCTGGCGGAGCGCACGGGCTTGTACAAAAGCACCATCCTGCGATTGCTCGAGTCGCTGGAGCACGCCCACATGATTGAACGGCTGGAAGACGGCCGCTATGCCCTGGGCCATGAAATCGGCCGCTTGCACCTGATCTATCAGGCGTCCTATTCGCTGGAGCGGGTCGTGATGCCCGTGCTCAAGCAACTGGTCAAGGAGACGGGGGAGAGCGCCGCACTCCACGTGCGCCGGGGTGACAGCCGACTGTGCTATTTCCGCGTCGACTCGCCGCATCCGATTCGCGACCACATCCAGGCGGGCGATTTGTTGCCCTTGAACCGCGGAACGGGCGGGCGTGTTCTGACCGCGTATGACCCGGTCGCCGGCAAGGCCGCGGGCCCTGACAAGGTCTTGTATGCCTCCATCCGCGCCAATGGCTACTACGCGGCCGTCGGCGATCGCCTGGCCGAAGTGGCCGGGGTCTCGGCGCCAGTCTTCGGCCGGGACGGCCGCATCGCGGCTGCCTTGACGCTCACCTGTCCCGCACACCGTTACCAGGAGCAGTTCATCGCTGCGGTGCTGGCCGCCTCGCGATTGCTCACGGGCCAGATCGACGCCTTGAGCGGTTCCCTGGAATGACTGGCAGGGCGGTCGCGTGCAAAAAGTTTGGTATTTACCCTGAAGGGTCAATTTTCTGGCTATAATCGATAGCTTAGCGGCTGTAGCTCAGCTGGATAGAGTACTTGGCTACGAACCAAGGGGTCGTGGGTTCGATTCCTGCCAGCCGCACCAAAACGACAATCCTCAGAACTGAAAGGTTCTGGGGATTTTTCGTATGCGTCATCCACTTTGGTGTGAAGATCAGGGCATGAGCAAGGCTTTCACCAAAGAATCAGACGCCGGGGACGATGACGACGAACTGGGCGCGCTGCCACCGATTCCCGCGGGCAGCAAGAACTACATCACCCCCCAGGGCTACCAGCGCCTGCGCGACGAACTGCTCGCGCTGATCGACACCGAGCGGCCGCAGATCGTCGAAATCGTCCACTGGGCCGCCAGCAACGGCGATCGTTCGGAAAATGGCGACTACCTCTACGGCAAGAAGCGACTGCGTGAAATCGACCGCCGCATCCGCTTTCTGACCAAGCGCCTGGAAATCGCCGAAGTGGTCGATCCACGCGTGCACGCGGGCAGCGACCAGGTATTCTTCGGCGCCACCGTGACCTATGTCGACGACGACGACGTGCAGCGCACGGTGACCATCATGGGCATAGACGAAGCCAACAGCGCCCAGGGCGAAGTCAGCTGGATCTCCCCGGTAGCCAGGGCCTTGCTCAAGTCCCGCGTGGGCGATGAAGTGGCGCTGCAGACGCCCGGCGGCGTGCGCATGCTGGAAGTGCTGGAAGTGCGTTACCCCGACGCGCAGCCATAGCCGGAGGGGCTTCCAAGCGCTGGCATCGCGCGCAGCCCAGGCAACTGGCGCGCCCCAGCAAAGGGGCAGCGAGCAAGCGCCGCCGCGCAGCGAGGCTGCCGCCCCCCTCCACCGAAGGATGAGAGGGGGGAGCCGCGTCAGCGGCTCAGGGGGTGCTAGTCCGCCGAGGGCATAATCCGCGCCGCCTTGATCACCGCCGGCGCGCGGCGCAGATTGCGCAGTGCGGCTTCGACCTGCTGCTGGTCCTTGACCGACACCACGAAACGCAGATCGGTCGTGCCAATGGGCGCTTCGTCGACCATTTCCAGGCGCTGGATGTCGACTTCGGCGGCCGATAGCTCGGACGCCACGCGGGCCAGCACGCCCTTGCCGTTCTTGACCGTGACCACGATGCCGCTGTCGAACAAATGGGTCAGGCCTTCACCCCATTCGACGGAAATGAAGCGCTCCGGGTCCTTGTCCTGCAGGCGTTTGACGATCGCGCAGTGGGCGTGGTGCACCATCAGGCCTTCGCCGCGACCCAGGTAGCCCAGGATGGGGTCGCCGGGCACGGGGCGGCAGCAGGGCGCGTAGCGGATCGAGGCATTGGCGCTGCCGTCGAGCGTGACCGTGCCCTGGGAAATATTGTTGTGCGCCGTGTAGCGCTCCTGGGTCAGCAGCAGCGCGTTGGGGCGCTGGCCGTGGTCGCCCAGCAGCACCATGATGCGGGACGCGACCAGGCTGGCAATGCGCCGGCCCATGCCTATGTCGGTCAGCAGTTCGCCGCGGCTGCGGTTGCCCGTGTCCTGCAGCAGCCGGTCCCACAGCGCCTTGTTGGCCTCGTCCAGCGGCGGCAGGCTTTCTATGCCTTCGGAACGCAGGGCCTGTGTCAGCAGCTTTTCCCCCAGATCCGCGGATTCGCTTTGCGCCGAAGTCTTGAGGTAGTGGCGGATCTTGGAGCGCGCGCGCGCGGTTTTCACAAAGCCCAGCCAGGCCGGATTCGGCGTGGCGTTCTCGGCGGTGATGATTTCGATCACATCGCCGCTCTTGAGCTCGGTGCGCAGCGGCACGTCTTCGTTGTTGATTCTGGCGGCCGTGGTGTGGTTGCCGATCTTGCTGTGGATGGCATAGGCAAAGTCGACGACGGTGGCGCCGCGCGGCATGGCCATGATTTCGCTCTTGGGCGTGAACACATAGACTGCGTCGGGGAACAGGTCGACTTTGACATGGTCCCAGAACTCGGTGGCGTCGCGCGTTTCGTTCTGGATGTCGAGCAGCGACTGCAGCCACTGGGTGCTCATCTTCTCGGCGTCGCCGGGCCGGTGCTGCGCCTGGTAGAGCCAGTGGGCGGCCACGCCGGCTTCGGCCACGATGTGCATTTCCTCGGTGCGCATCTGGAACTCTATGCTCACGCCCGAAGGGCCGACCAGCGTGGTGTGCAGCGACTGGTAGCCATTGCTCTTGGGAATGGCGATGTGGTCCTTGAACTTGCCCGGCACGGGCTTGTACATCTGGTGCAGCACGCCCAGGGCCGTGTAGCAGTCGGTGACCGTGGGCACGATGACGCGGAAACCGTAGATGTCCGTCACCT
>JAMNYN010000282.1 GCA_023622805.1 Pseudomonadota bacterium
CACCTTGCGTGCGTGCTGGCGCGTGGGCCAGTCACCCGCGGCACGTGGCGCGGTGACCTTGGCCTTGAGGGCCGCTGGCAGCAGCGGGCGCACGGCCTGGCCCAGCTTCATGGCCGGCGCGAACAACGGCGAGGACAGGCCTTCCTTCAGCGCCCAGCGCGTGAGCCGCTCGCCCAGCGGCCGCTCCACCTGGGCGTCGACCACCTTACGGCCGATGTCGACCAGGTGGCCGTACTGCACGCCGCTGGGGCAGGTGCTTTCGCAGTTGCGGCAGGTCAGGCAGCGGTCCAGGTGCAGCTGAGTGGCGCGCGTGGGCGTCTGGCCTTCGAGCACCTGCTTGATCAGGTAGATGCGGCCGCGCGGGCCGTCGAGCTCGTCACCCAGCAGCTGGTAGGTCGGACAGGTGGCCGTGCAAAAGCCGCAGTGCACGCATTTGCGCAAGATGGCTTCGGCTTCGGCGCCGTCGGGCGTGCCTTGGTAAGCGGGGGCGAGTTGGGTTTGCATGGCGGGGGTCCGAAAATTAGGCCAGGGGTTGCAGGCGCCCGGGGTTGAAGATGCCGGCCGGATCGAACGCCTGCTGCAGGCGGGCCTGCAGGGCGGCCAGCGCGGGCTGCACCGCGACGTCGACCGCGGTGGCAGCGGCCGACGCGTCGCGCTCGGCGCAGAACATCCGGGCCGTGCCACCGACCGCGGCGGCCAGGGCCTGCAGCGCGCCGCCCAGGCTGCGCGGGGCCTGGACCCAGCGCAGCGCGCCATGCCACTCGACCAGCGGGCCGCGTGCACCTTCGGGCAAGACAAGCGCCGGCGCCTGGGCCGGCACGGACAGCCGCCACAGCGCGAGCTCTGGTCTGGCCAGCCGGTCGCGGAACCAGGGCAGTTGCTGGTCGCGGCAGGCGTCCCAGTCGGCCCCGGCCTGGGCGTTGTCCTGGCGCTCGCCGCCCAGCCGCAGGCAGGCCGATTCCACGGCCGCCTTGGCGCCGCGCAGGCGCAAGAACAGGCTGCCCCGGCCCGCATCCTCGAGCCAGTAGCTGGCGTTGAGCGGCAGCGGCTGTCCGCCCCAGGTATTGAGCCATTGCAGCGCCTGCGCCTGCGTGCAGTCGAAGCGCAGCGTGGCCTCGCCCGGCGCCACGGGCAGCACCTTGAGACTCATTTCAGTGATCAGCCCCAGCGTGCCCCAGGAGCCGGCCATGAGACGCGAGACGTCGTAGCCCGCGACGTTCTTCATCACCTGGCCGCCAAAGCGCAGCAGCTCGGCCCGGCCGTTGAGGATCTCCACGCCCAGCACGTAGTCGCGCACCGCGCCCACGCTGGCACGCGCCGGGCCGCTCAAGCCCGCAGCGACCGCGCCGCCCACCGTGGCTCCCACAGCAAAATGCGGCGGATCAAACGGCAGGCACTGGCCGTGCTCGGCCAGCAAGGCCTGCAATTCGGCCAGCGAAGTGCCCGCGCGTGCGGTCACCACCAGTTCGCTGGGCTCGTAGCTCACCACGCCGAGCAAAGGCCGGGTGTCGAGAAGCTCACCGGCCAGGGCCGGTGCATGAAAGTCCTTGCTGCCACCACCGCGCAAGCGCAGCGGAGTCTGGTCGGCAAGGGCGGCGCGTACGCGCTCGGTGATCTGGCGAAGGGCTGAATCCATGCGGCCATCGTAGCGGCTGCACCTGTCCCGCGGTTGTCGCCGGCGCGTGAATTTTTTGCACGTGACACGATAAAAAAGCCCCCACGCTTGCTCGCTGCGCGTAGCCGCGCTGGGGGGCGTAGCTCCCCAGATGCTTTTTGCCTTGGAGCGGCCCGGTGACAAAAAAAAAGCCCACCGAGGGGCGGGCTGAAATTCCAGCGATGCGGAATCTGGAGAATTCGCAAAAAAATGGGGAGCGGGCGCCCTGCCACCAGACAGGTCCGCCCGCGCCGGGCTCAGCGTACGTAAGCCGTTTCGCCGTGGGAGCTGATGTCCAGGCCTTGGCGCTCTTCTTCTTCGCTGACCCGCAGGCCCACCAGAAGATCCGCCACCTTGTAGGACACAAAGGCCACGACACCCGACCAGACCACGGTCACGAGCACGCTCTTGACCTGCACCCAGACCTGATGGCCCATGGAGTAATTGGCCGGCTCGATACCGCCCAGGCTGGCCGCGCAGAACACGCCGGTGAGGATGGCGCCGACGATACCGCCGACACCGTGCACGCCGAACACATCGAACGCATCGTCAGCCTTGAGCATGCGCTTGAGACCACCCACGCCCCACAGGCACAGAGGGCCGGCGATCAGGCCCATCACGATGGCACCCATGGGACCGACGAAGCCAGCGGCCGGCGTCACCGCCACCAGACCGGCCACGGCACCCGAAATCGCGCCCAGCATCGAAGCCTTGCCCTTGTGCAGCGCTTCGCCCGCCAACCACGACAGGGTCGCGGCACCGGTGGCCAGGATGGTGTTGACGAAGGCCAGACCGGCCACGCCGTTGGCTGCACCGGCCGAGCCGGCGTTGAAGCCGAACCAGCCCACCCACAGCAGGGAAGCACCGACCATGCTCAGCGTCAGGCTGTGCGGGGCCATGGATTCCTTGCCGAAGCCCAGGCGCTTGCCCAGCACGTAGGCACCGACCAGACCGGCGATACCGGCGTTGATGTGCACCACGGTGCCGCCGGCGAAGTCCAGCGCGCCGTCTTCTGCCAGCAGGCCGCCGCCCCAGACCATGTGGGCCATGGGGATGTAGCTGAAGGTGAACCACAGCACGGCAAACACCAGCACGGCCGCGAACTTGATGCGCTCGGCAAACGAGCCCACGATCAGCGCCACGGTGATGGCCGCGAACGTGGCCTGGAAGGACACGAACACATATTCAGGAATCGTCACCAGCGCGCTCGACAGCGTGTCGGGAGTGATGCCCTTGAGGAACAGCTTGTCGAAGCCGCCGAAGAACTTGCCCGCGCCGCCGAAAGCCAGCGAGTAGCCGTATATGGCCCACAGCACGGTGATCAGCGAGAAGATCACGAAGACCTGCATCAGCACCGACAGCATGTTCTTGGAGCGGCCCAGGCCGCCGTAGAACAGTGCCAGGCCGGGGATGATCATCAGGATCACCAGCACGGTCGACGTCAGCATCCAGGCGGTGTCGCCGGAGTTGAGTTGGGGGGCGGCCGCCACGGGGGCTGCGGCCTCGGCCACCACCGCCGCGACAGCGACGGCGGGAGTCGCTGGCGTTTCCTTGACGACTTCGACCACGGCCGCGGCGGCAGGCGCTTCAGCGGCAGGGGTTTGCGCCAGGGCCAGGCCGCCGGACAGGAGACTGACGCCCAGGCATAGAGATGCAAGCAATTTTTTCATGGCAATCTTTCTGATCGTACGAACGCAGGCCTCAAAGGGCTTCCTGGCCGGTCTCGCCGGTGCGGATGCGCACCACCTGTTCGAGGTGGGAGACAAAAATCTTGCCGTCGCCGATCTTGCCGGTGCGGGCCGCGGTCTCGATGGCTTCCAGCGCGCGGTCGACCATGTCGTCGGCAATGGCCGCTTCGATCTTGAGCTTGGGCAGAAAGTCCACCACGTACTCCGCGCCGCGGTACAGCTCGGTATGGCCTTTTTGCCGACCGAAGCCTTTGACTTCAGTCACGGTAATGCCCTGCACGCCGATGTCGGAAAGTGCTTCACGCACTTCGTCGAGCTTGAAGGGTTTGATGATGGCGGTCACCATTTTCATGTCTTGTTCCTCCGAAAAGCGGGGCGCACCAGGCGCCCTCTCGATTACAGGGCCTTGGTCAGCGTAACCACAACGCGGTTTTTGTTGACGTCACCAAAGAAATTTTTCTTGTTCGCGCCGACCACGGCCGCGCCCAGCGACAGACCGCTGCCGAAGTCATAGGCACCGCCGACGCTGTAGTCCATGTAGTTCGGCACGCCCTGGACGTCGCTGGCAAAGCGGGTGTAGCCCACGGAAGCCTTGAGCGTCACGCTGGGCGCCACTTCCTGGGCGAACGCCAGGTTGAAGTAGCCGGTGTTGCGGCCGCCCACGGCGCCGAAGTACTTCTTCGAGACGGTGTGCGAATACTTGGCCGTCAGCGGACCGTAGGTCGTCGCGGCGTACAGCTCCGTCGTGTTGGCCACGCTGCCGCCCGAGTAGACATAGGTCAGCGCGCCCAGATCCCAGTCGAGGCCTGCGCCCTGGAACTTGTAGCCGCCGTAGAAATCGGTTTCCAGCGAGTTGCCCGGCACCCAATCCACGCTGGAGTTCCAGTTGCCCACATACCAGCCCGTGTCGCCGAAGCTGTAATCAAAACCGCCTTGCAGCGCAGGCTTGACGGCCTTGCTGCGGCTGGCGTCCTGGTCCTGTCCCCGGAACTTGTAATTGCTGGTCAGGCTGACGTTGGCAGTCAACTCGGCGCTGGCCAGCAAAGGCAAGGCGGCGACAAACGCGACACCGACGGTTTTCATCCAAATACGGGACATGGCGCTCTCCAGTTGTAAAAGTTTTCGACAAAAACTGAAAAGCAGGAAGCGTGCCAACCAGAAACAAGCGGGCCAGCGCTGCGACGCCATGGCGCAAGCGCCCGGGCGATCCGCGACCACGCACCAATCTGGTGCGATACGGCCGGAATGCACCCGCGTTGACGATGCACCAAAACGGAGCTTGCACCAAGTCCGTAAATTCCCGGGCCCCCATGTCGTCATGGCGACTGGCGGGGCCATGCGGCCAGGGAAAACACCTGAGTCCATGCATGTTCTTGCAGACCACAATCCTGCAAATGTTGTACGACAACCGACAACTTAAAGGAATCGGAGTGCTGGATGCAGTGGATCCCGCCTCCCGCAGAAAACCGCCGGTCCACGGCGGCTGTCGCTGGTGCGCGCGGAGCGCGTGCCGGCTTTTTTGCCGCAGAGCCGCCCCACGGCACGCTCCCGC
>JAMNYN010000123.1 GCA_023622805.1 Pseudomonadota bacterium
CCAACCTCGACGCCCAGCTGCGCCAGGAAATGCGCAGCGAGCTGCGCGAGTTGCAGCAGCGCCTGGGCCTCACGGTGGTCTATGTGACGCACGACCAGGCCGAGGCCATGAGCATGGCCGATCAAGTGGTTTTGCTGCACCAGGGCCAGGTCGAGCAGTGCGCTACGCCGCGCGACATGTATGCACGCCCGGCGAGCCGTTTTGCCGCGCGCTTCATAGGCACGCCGGCCATGAATCTGATCGCCCTCGAAGACGGCCGGATCGCCGGCAGCAGCGTCGCCGTGGGCGGCGGCGGAGCACGGACCATGGGCCTGCGCCCCGAAGCCATAGCGGTGCTGCAGAGTGGCGCCGAAGGCCCGTCCGTGCCGGCCGAAGTGGTCGGCCAGGAGTACCTGGGCGCCGACCTGGTGCTGCGCTGCCAGGTGGGCAGCGAAGTGCTCACGGTGCGTGCCCCCGGCCCGCAGCAGGTGGCGACCGGCGCGCATGTGCGCCTGCACTGGCAGGCTGCGGATACGCACTTCTTCGGTAGCGACGGCCTGCGCCGGGGCGCCTTGGCCGACTGAACCCAATCCCCCTGATTTTGGTCAGAGCGGCGGCATTGCCAGCGCCTGGCTGTTGATCGGATTTTTTCTCTCTGGAGTCGACATGCAACGCAAGACTTTTCTCACCTCCTTGGCCCTGGCCGGCACTTTCGGCGTTCTGGGCACTGCCCACGCCCAGGCGCAGGTGGAAGTGCCGTTCTACTATCCGGTCGCCGTGGGCGGAGCCATCGCCAAGACCATCGATGGTTTTGCGGCGGAGTTCATGAAGACCCACCCGCATATCAAGGTCACGCCCATCTACGCCGGCACCTACCAGGAAACCATCGTCAAGGCGCTCACCGCGCACAAGTCGGGCAAGCCGCCCGCCACCTCGGTGCTGCTGTCTACCGACATGTTCACGCTGATCGATGAGGACGCGATCGCGCCCATAGACCAGTTCGTCAAGACCGACGCCGACAAGGCCTGGCTCAAGGGCTTTTACCCGGCCTTCATGGCCAATAGCCAGTCGGGCGGCAAGACCTGGGGTGTGCCTTTCCAGCGCTCCACGGTGGTGATGTACTACAACAAGGACTTGTTCAAGCAGGCCGGCCTGGACCCGAATCGCGCGCCCCAGACCTGGAAGGAATTGAGCGAAGCGGCGCAGAAGCTGACCATCAAGGACGCCAGCGGCAAGGTCACGCAGTACGGCATCCAGATCCCGTCCACCGGTTTTGCCTACTGGATGCTGCAGACGCTGACCACGCCCAATGGCGTGCTGCTGGCCAACGACTCCGGCACCAAGGTCACGTTCGACCATCCCAAGGTGATCGAGGCACTGGACTACTGGGTCAATCTGACGCGCCAGGGCGTGCACCCCAGCGGCGTGGTCGAGTGGGGTACGACGCCCAAGGATTTCCTGGAAAAGAAGGCGGCCATCATCGTCACCACCACGGGCAATCTGACCAACCTCAAGGCCAACGCCAAGTTCGATTTCGGCGTGGGCCAGATCGCCGGCAACCTGCGCAAGGGCTCGCCCACGGGCGGCGGCAATTTCTACATTTTCAAGAAGGCGCCCGCGGCCCAGCAGCAGGCGGCTTTCGAGTTCATCCAATGGGTGACCCAGCCCGAGCGCGCGGCCCAGTGGAGCATGGACACGGGCTATGTGGCCGTGTCGCCCGCGGCCTACGAAACGCCGGCGCTCAAGAAGTACGGCCAGGAGTTCCCCCAGGCCCTGGTGGCGCGTGACCAGTTGCCGGTGTCGGTGGCCGAGTTCTCGACCCACGACAACCAGCGCGTGACCAAGCTGCTCAATGACGCCGTCCAGGCCACGCTCAACGGCAGCAAGACTTCGACCCAGGCCTTGAAGGATGCCCAGCGCGAAGCCGATCGCCTGCTGCGCAGCTACCAGTAAGACCATGGCTGGGGGCCCGAATCTCGCGCCGCGCGCCGCCGTCAGCCAGCACGCCCTGCATGCCTGGCTGCTGCTGCTGCCGGCCCTGGTGCTGCTGGTGTCGTTCACGCATTGGCCGGCCCTGGCCACGCTGATCGACAGCTTCTTCTCCACGCCGCGCGGCAGCCGGCCCGGCCAGTGGGTGGGGCTGGAGAACTATCAGGTGATGGCAAGCGATCCGGTGTTCTGGCAGGCGGTGCGCAACAACCTGTGGTTCGCCGGCGCCACCATTCCGCTGTCCATAGGCCTGGCGCTGGGAATGGCGCTGTGGGTCAACGAGCGCATGCACGGCCGCGCCTTTTTGCGCATGGCCTATTTCACGCCCACGGTGCTGCCCATGATCGCCGTGGCCAACATCTGGCTGTTCTTCTACACGCCGCAATACGGTTTGCTGGAGCAGATCACCGGCGCCCTGGGCCTGCCTTCGCACAACTGGCTTGGCGATCCTTCGACGGCCCTGGCCTGCATCACGCTGGTCGCGGTGTGGAAGGAGGCCGGCTTCTTCATGATTTTCTATCTGGCGGCGCTGCAGACGCTCAACCCCAGCCTCAAGGAGGCGGCGGCGATCGAAGGCGCATCGCGCTGGTACTACTTTCGCCGCGTGCAGTGGCCGCTCTTGATGCCGACCACGCTGTTCGTGCTGGTCAACGCCGTGGTCAACGCTTTCCGGCTGGTCGACCATGTGTTCATTCTGACGCGCGGCGGCCCGGACAACGCCACCAGCCTGCTGCTCTACCACCTCTACGAAGTCGGCTTCAAGTTCTGGGACAGCGGCTATGCCGCGGCCATCACCGTGGTGCTGGTGGTGGTGCTGGCCAGCGTCGCGCTGCTGCAGTTTTTCGTGCTGGACAAGAAAGTGCATTACCAATGAGTGCCGCCCAAGAATCCACAGCCAAGCAGCGCGCGCGCACCCAGGGCCCGGCGCTGTACAGCGTGTCGTGGCTGGACACGGCCGCTGCCTGGCTGCTGGCGCTGCTGTGGATACTGCCGCTGGTCTATGCGGTCTGGACGGCCTTCCATCCGGCCGAGTTTTCCACGCGCTTCGATCTCACCGCGCCCTGGACGCTGGAGAACTTCCGCCATGCCTGGCAGGCCGCGCCGTTCGCGCGCTACTTTCTCAACACCACGCTGCTGGTGGGCATGATCCTGGCCGCGCAAATGGTGCTCAGCACGCTGGCCGCCTATGCGTTTGCACGCTACGAGTTCCGCGGCAAGAACGTGGCCTTCGCGCTGGTGCTGGTGCAGCTGATGATCATGCCGGACATCCTGCTGGTGGAGAACTACCAGACCATGGCCAGGCTGGGCCTGGTCGACAGCCTGCTGGCCATAGGCCTGCCGTACTTCGCGTCGGCCTTCGCCATCTTCTTGCTGCGCCAGACTTTCATGGGCATTCCCAAGGAGCTGGACGAAGCCGCGCGCGTCGAAGGCGCCACGGCCTTGCAAACCCTGTGGCGCGTCTATGTGCCGCTGGCCAGGCCGGTGTACACGGCCTTCGCGCTGGTCTCGATCAGCTTTCACTGGAACAACTTTCTGTGGCCGCTGATCATCACCAACAGCGTGGAGTCGCGCCCGCTCACCGTGGGCTTGCAGGTGTTTTCCTCGGTGGAGCAGGGCGTGGAATGGTCGACCATCACCGCCGCGACGCTGATGACTTCGGCCCCGCTGCTGATCGCTTTCCTGCTGTTCCAGCGCCAGTTCGTGCAAAGCTTCATGCGCGCGGGCATCAAGTGAGGCAGGCGTGCAGGGGCGGCGATCTGGCGGTGTTGACTGGCTTGGACAGCGCGCGCGCTGGGGTGTAATGCAGGCATGAACATCCTCACCTGGAACACCCAGTGGTGCTGCGGCCTGGACGGTCTGGTCAGCCCGCAACGCATCATCGAGCGCGCGCGTGATCTGGCTGATGTCGACGTGCTGTGCCTGCAGGAAATCGCCGTCAACTACCCCGGTCTGCAAGGCGGCCCCGGCGACCAGCTGACGCAGCTGCAGGACCTGTTGCCGGGCTGGCAGCTGTTTTTCGGCGCGGCCGTCGACGAGTTCACCACGGCCGGGCGCCAGCGCTTCGGCAACCTGATCGCGACCCGTCTGCCGGCCTTGCAGGTCCAGCATTACCCCTTGCCGTACCCGGCCGACGCGGGCGTGCGCAGCATGCCCCGCATGTGCACCGTGGTCACGGTGATGGACGCGCGCCTGGGCGCGGTGCGCGTCATGACCACCCACCTCGAGTACTACTCCAAACGCCAGCGCATGGCCCAGGCCCAGGCGCTGCGCAGCCTGCACCTGGGGGCCTGCGCCCAGGTCGACGCCAGGCCCCAGGACAGCCGCGATGGCTCGCCGTTCCAGACCAAGGCGCATACACCGCATGCCGTGCTGTGTGGCGACTTCAACTTCGAACGCCATGAGCCCGAGTACGGGGCGCTGACGGCGCCATGGGCCACGGGCGAAGAGGGCGCGCTGCAGCCGGGCCAGTGGCATGACAGCTGGCATCTATTGCATCCCGAGGCGCCGCAGCCGTCGACTTTCAAGCTGTTCGACCGCAGCTACGGGCCCGAACCCGTGGCCTGTGATTTCATGCTGGTCAGCGACAGCCTGAGCACGCGGGTGCGCGACTGGCAGACGGATAGCAACACCCAGGCATCCGACCACCAGCCCGTGGCTTTGACCCTGGGCTGAAGGTCCGCGCGCAGCCCGTTCTGGGGTACAACTGCGCATGCTGATTTTTCGCAATCCGTGGTGGGCCAATGCAATGCGCGCAGCGCTGTTGTGGGGTGCCGCTTGCTCGGCCGCCTGGGCCTTGCCGACTTTCGAGGAAGTGCGCAGCGCGCACCGCCCGTCCGAAACCCTGCTGCTGTCGCGCGAAGGTGAAGTGCTGCAGCGCCTGCGCACCGATGCCAGCGTGCGCCGTGGCGAGTGGG
>JAMNYN010000452.1 GCA_023622805.1 Pseudomonadota bacterium
AGAAATCGTTGCCCAGGTCGTAGTGGGCGTGGATGTTCTTGGCGCTGCCGGCGCGCGTATTGCGCCGCATCAGATGGCGCAGGCGGTAGGCCAACCGCCCCCACCAATGGCCGTAGACCAGGGACTCGATGTGCGTGCGGTTGGCGATGCACAGGCGCAGCAATGCCGGCAGATCGGGGCTGTCCCAGTCGCCGTCGATATAGCTCTCGGCCAGCCCGATGTCACCGGACTTTTGTATGCGCTCGAACATCCTGGGATGGCGTACGTGCAGCGTGGCCCTGGGCATCTCGCCTTGCGCCGTGGCGTTGGGGTGCGAGGGCAGATGCAGCAATCGGTTGCCAGGCAAATGCAGTTCCAGCTGACCCAATGGCAGCCGTTCCAGCAAACGCAGCACGCGGCTGCTCCCGGACGTTGTCTGCGGCGCTGCAGCCGCAGCCTGTAATGGTGCTGTGGTGGTGTTCATCGGGATATGAAGTGCTCAGGGGCAGCTGGTTTGGTGAAGAAGGGCAAGCGCTTGCGCCACAGTCGCAGGGCTTGCCAGTGGATACGCGCAATGACTCCGAACGTCATCAAGGGCATGCCGAAGAATGCGCGGCGCATGCTGGCATGGCTGAGCGCGCACAGCGCCCCGCCGACGCTGGTTTGCAGCAATGGGCCCTCGGCGTCGTGCAGATCGACCCGCACCAGCGTCCGGGCTGGCAGGCCTGAGCGTTCGAAGCGGAAGCGATACTGGCCTTCGACCCCGCAAAAAGGCGAGACGTGAAAGACTTTGCGCGCGGTCTGCTCTTGCCCCCAATCCAGTTGGGGCCCGTCCAGCAGATAGGCATGGCGTTCGCCAAAAGTGTTGTTGACCTCGACCAGTACGGCGGCCAGCGAGTCATCGGCCCGGTGGGCGTACCAGAAGCTGACCGGCTTGAAGGCATAGCCCAGGACCCGTGGAAAGGTGTGCAGCCAGACTTCGCCATCGGCATCCGCAATGCCTTCGCTCTTCAGCATGGCGTCGAACCAGGCCAGCGCATCTTCACTGCCTTCACCGTGGTCTGCATCGTAAAAACTGATCAGCCCGCGGCGGTTGCGGCGCAGCGCGGCGCTGGGCTGGCGACGCAGGCTGCGCAGCGGCAGCAGCAGAAAATAGCTGGGATAGACAAAAGCATGCTCGACCGGCCGCAAGCGCCGGTGCCAGACATGGCCCATGCCGATCAGCGGCCGGGAATCGAGGCTGTTCATGCCACGCCCTTTTGCAACAGCTCCGGTGCATGGAGCAAGGCCTCATGCACCCCTGCCGCGGCCTCCAGGCCCGAACGCAAACCGTCCTCATGGAAACCATAGCCCGTCCAGGCGCCGCAGAACCATGTGCGCTGCTGGCCTTGCAGCGTATGCATTGCTGCCTGCGCCTCCATCGCCGCCAGATCAAACACGGGGTGGGCGTACTCGATGCGGCGATGGACTTTGCTTTCGTCGATGGCACGCACGGGATTGAGCGAAACGATCACCGGCTGCTGCCATGGCAGGGGCTGCAGGCGGTTGATCCAGTAGTGCAGGCAGACGCGGTCGCTTTGCGCATGTGCATCGGCGCCCGCGGCCCGCTCATGGTTCCACGCCGCCCACGCCGAAGTCCGTTGCGGCAGGACATGGGTATCGGTGTGCAGGACCGCGAGATTGGGCTGGTAACGGATGGCGCCGAGCAGCGCGGTTTCTTGCGGCGTGGCGTCCGCGCCCAGCAATGCCAGCGCCTGGTCGCTGTGGCAGGCCATCACGACCGCATCGAAGACCTCGCTGCCATGGGCCGTCTGCAGCAGCACGCCATGCTCCAGCCGCCGCACGCCCAGCACCGGCGCATGCAGGCGGGCTTCATGATCGGGGCTGTCTTGCAGACGCGCGAGCATGCGGCGCACGTATTGGCGGGAGCCGCCGCGCACCGTGTACCACTGGGGCCGTTGGGTGATCTGCAGCAGCCCATGGTTATGGCAAAAGCGCAGCAAGGTGGCGAGCGGGAAGCGCAGCATCTGGTCCGTGGGGCAGGACCAGATGCTGCCAATCATGGGCAGCAGATAGTCCTCGCGGAAAGCCGTGCCGAAACGGTAGGTATCCAGAAAATCCGCAACGCAGCCCTGCAATTGCTCTGGCGCCGGACGCTGTGCCAGCGCGGTTGCAAGCCGGTTGAAGCGCATGATGTCAGCCAGCATCCGCCAAAAGCGCGGACGCAGCAGGTTGCGCCTCTGGGCAAACACTGTGCTCAGGGAGGTGCCGCTCCATTCCAGGCCGGGTCGGCCGTCCCGATCGGTGCATTGCACCGACAGCGACATTTCCGCAGCCGCAGTCTCCACTCCCAGCTGGGCCAGCAAAGCCGTGAGCAAGGGGTATGTCTGGTGGTTGAAAACCAGAAAGCCCGTGTCCACCCCGTGGCTCACGCCCTCAAGACTGAGGTCTACCGTGTGGGCATGGCCACCGAAGTGCGCCCCCGCCTCGAACAACGTGACCCGCCGTCCGGCTTGCGGTTCGGCCAGTTGCCAAGCAGCCGACAGGCCTGCGATTCCTGATCCGATAACAGCGACGCTGTGCATGGAGCATTTTCCTTGTGGACTTGAGAGATCATTATGTGAACTCGACAGTTCACAATATACCTCAGTAGTTCTAAATTTGCACTGCCACGTATTTGTTTTTTGCTTTGGATTTAAACTGGCAGCCTATGGAAACCCGAGCATCGATCAAAGCGCAGATTCAGCGCCTGCGTGAAGAGGCCATCGTGGCCGCAGTCAACCGTTTGTTGGCGAGCAAAGGCTATGACGCCATGACCGTGGATGAGGTCGCGGCGGAAGCCGGCATGGCCAAGGCCAGCCTGTACAAACTGTTCTCCTCCAAGGAAGAACTGGCGGGCGCAGCCATGGTCGGCGTGCTGGACCGTGCACTGGCATTTGTCGGCGACCTGCGCCAGCAGGAAACGGCAGCGGCGCTCAACGGCGCACCGGTGCCCGCCATCGCTCAGCTGCAGGCAGTGATCCGCTGGGCCATGCAGACCCAGCTGGAGGGCGAAATGCCCACACTGCCGGCGCAGAACTCCAGCCTCAGCACCTCGCTGCAATCCAACGACGAATACATGGACAGGCTCATCGCCTTGAGCAACCGTCTGAGCATCTGGATTGCGCAGGCCCAGACAGGCGGCCAGATCCATCCCGGCTTTCCGCCAGAACTGGTGCTCTACACCTTGTTCGCCCGGGCTTGCGACCCTGTCGTGGCCTTGCTCAAGGAATCAGGTGCCTACACCCACGAACAGATTCTTGACTGGGTCACACAGACCACGTTCTGCGGACTGGGCACGCTGAGCTCAAATCCATGAGCCCGTCCTCAACCGGCAGCTAGGCCCTGGCGACTTCCACCCGGTTGCGACCCGCATTCTTGGCCGCATACAAAGCCTGGTCCGACTGGCGCAGGGTGTACTCGTAGTCGGGGTGGCCGCTGTGCATGGCCAGCCCCATGCTCACCGTGACATGCATGCGGGCGTCGTCGGGCAAGCGGAAAGCCTCCTGCTCCACCAGCACCCGCAAGCGCTCGGCGAATGCCAGGGCGCGGGGCTCGTCGATATCGACGAGCAGCAGCAGGAATTCCTCGCCCCCGAGACGGAACGTATAGTCTCCGCCGCGGCAGGCATTCGACAGGATGTCGGCCAGTTGCTTGAGCACCATGTCGCCGCCTTCGTGCCCGTGGCGGTCGTTGATCTGCTTGAAGTGATCCACATCCAGCGACAGCACGGCGAAATCCGCCTTGCGCTCGCGGCTGTAATGGATTTCCTTGCGCAGCACCACGGGCAGGAACTTGCGATTGAGCAGCCGTGTCAGCACATCCCGCCCCGCATCGAGTTCACGGTTTTGTTCGAACAAGGCGTCCAGGTGAAACGCAATCGCCTGGCTGTGCTCGCGCATGGCACGCCATTGCTGCAAGCGGCCTTGCGCGTCGATGACCTGGTCGAGCGAAGGCAGCAGGCTGTCGTCGATCAAGTCCATGGTGTCCAGAATCAACGTGGTCTCTATGGCACCGCGAAACGTGTACGCGCCCTTGTGGCGAAACCACAGGCCGAACTCCGAAGCCCCGATGCGTGGCAGCTGCAGCGCCGCCAGCCCCATGGCACGGTCGAACATCAGCTGATTTTCCCAGGCCAGCACGGCCGCGCGCTGGCGCTCGCGCTCGGCGCTCATGTCCTGCGCCACGGCATGCAGGCGGTAGGCCTCCTGGGCGCGTGCGCTGCGGTCGTGCGAACTGGAATAGGCCTGGCTCATGATGGCCATGGCGATGTCTATCACCGCCATGCCATAGCTCGCGGCCTGCAACTGCAAGGCCAGATCGTCACCCAGCAGCTCGGCCAACAAGGCACACAGGCCGCGCTTGAGACTGCTGGCACCGCGCAGCACCAGATGCACCGGCACATCGATGCGTGCGTGGACTTCACCGATCTTGACTTGCCGGGCCACGCGCTGCGCCAGTTGCTCCTGATCGCCATCGCTGAACACTTCGGCCACCCAGCGGCACATGGACTGGTGCAGCCCCGTGCGGACCTGCTCATGGGTCAGCATCACCGAAGCCGCGGCATCGCGCAGCATCTCTTCGTAAAAATGGGAAGCCAGACCCCGCTGATGTGCAAAGGCCAGCCGCTGCACACATTCCCGTACGGGCAGCGCAGCACTGTCTTGCAGGCTGCGCCATTCGCTGGCGAGTTGCTCAAGAGAAATTTGGGACATGAAAAAAAACGACGATCCGAACCGTGCGCGCCGCCAGACCTTGCGTCTGTGGGCCAGTGAAAAGAAAAACAAGCCCGCCTATCTTATCGGCTGCACAGGCACAAATGGCGCCCGGCAAGGCCCCGCGCGAGAGCC
>JAMNYN010000086.1 GCA_023622805.1 Pseudomonadota bacterium
GGCGTCGTTGCAGAACAGGTAGCGGCCTTTCACGTCCTTGAGGTAGACGATGTCGGGCGTGTCGCGCAGCACGGCGTCGAGCAGGCGCGCCGTATCTTTCCACTGGCGGGTGCTTTCCTTCACCTGGCGTTCGAGCTGGCTATGGAGCGAACGGATCTGGGCTTCGCGCTTGAGCCGCTCGCTGATGTCGCGCGACAGCGTGAAAAACCATTTTTCCCCGCCCACCAGCAGACAGGAAATCTGCACTTCCACCGGGATGATGCTGCCATCGCGGCAGCGGTGCTGGTCTATGCAAATGGTGGCATTGCCAGGCTCTATGCTGTCCCATAGCTGCGCCAGCGCGCTGGTGTCGTAGGCCACGGACAGGTCGCTGACGTTCATCTGCAGCAGCGCCTCGCGGCTGTGACCGAGGCTGGCGCAGGACTGGGCACTGGCGTCGAGAATTTGGCCCCGCGCATCGTGCAGTATGAAATCGTCGGCAATCTGGTCCAGGTACTGGCGGTAAGGCATGTCGGACATGGTGGTTCCCGAGGGCAGGTACAGGCGCGCAAAGCCGGAATGCACAGCGCTGCGGCTGGCTGTATCAAATCGTACACGCATCCCCGGCAGGATGGTGTAGCGGCGTGCTGACGCAGGAAGGGGGCATGGGCCGCTACCGCAAAGCGCCCCAGCGGGTAAAATTGCGCCATTCACTCTTGCACGCTGCCGCCGCTTGGCGCCGCCAGGCCCGGACCGACCCACGGTGGCGGCCTTGTCTGACCCCGCGGACCGCTGCCGGCGGGCGACAGCCCCAGCGCACCACCTACCGGAATTTCCTGCTTATGGCCTCCGCACTTACCGAAAAACTCTCACGCCTCGTCAAGGAGATGCGTGGCCAGGCCCGCATCACCGAATCCAATGTGCAGGACATGCTGCGTGAAGTGCGCATGGCCTTGCTGGAAGCCGACGTGGCCCTGCCCGTGGTGCGCGACTTCATTGCGCGCGTCAAGGAAAAGGCGCTGGGCCAGGAAGTCCTGTCCTCGCTGCAGCCTGGTCAGGTGCTGGTGTCCATCGTCAACACCGAACTCGCCGCGACCATGGGCGAAGGTGTCAGCGACCTGAACCTCAACGCCCAGCCGCCGGCGGTGATTCTGATGGCCGGCCTGCAAGGCGCGGGCAAGACCACCACCACGGCCAAGCTGGCCAAGCACCTGATCGAAAAGCGCAAGAAGAAAGTGCTGACGGTGTCGGGTGACGTCTACCGCCCCGCGGCCATCGAGCAGCTCAAGACCGTCACGGCCCAGGCCGGCGCCGAATGGTTCCCGAGCACGCCCGATCAAAAACCGCTGGACATCGCGCGCGCCGCCCTGGACTACGCCAAGCGTCATTTCTTTGACGTGCTGCTGGTCGACACAGCGGGCCGCCTGGCCATCGATGAAGTGCTGATGCGCGAAATCCAGGAACTGCACGCGGCGCTCAAGCCCGTCGAAACCCTGTTCGTGGTCGATGCCATGCAGGGCCAGGATGCGATCAACACCGCCAAGGCCTTCAAGGAGGCGCTGCCGCTGACCGGTATCGTGCTGACCAAGCTTGACGGCGATTCGCGCGGTGGCGCGGCCCTGTCGGTGCGCCAGATCACGGGCGCGCCCATCAAGTTCGCCGGTGTGTCGGAAAAGATCGACGGCCTGGAAGTGTTCGACGCGCAGCGCCATGCCGGCCGCGTGCTGGGCATGGGCGACATCGTGGCCCTGGTCGAGCAGGTCACGGCCGGTGTCGACATGGAAGCGGCGCAGCGCCTGGCCGCCAAGGTCAAGAGCGGTGACGGCTTCGATCTCAACGATTTCCTGGGCCAGATCCGGCAGATGAAGCAGATGGGCGGGCTGTCCAGTCTGATGGACAAGCTGCCCAGCCAGCTCTCCGCCAAGGCCGGTCAGGTCGACATGGACAAGGCCGAGCGCGAAATGCGCCGCAAGGAAGGCATCATCTGCTCGATGACGGCCAAGGAACGCACCAAGCCCGAACTCATCAAGGCCACGCGCAAGAAGCGCATCGCCATGGGTGCCGGCGTGCAGGTGCAGGAAGTCAACCGCCTGCTCAAGGAATTCGAGCAGATGCAGGACATGATGAAGAAGATGAAGGGCGGCGGCCTGATGAAGATGATGAAGCGCATGGGCGGCATGAAAGCCATGAAGGGCATGATGGGCGGCGGTGGCGGCATGCCCAAGATGCCGTTCTAGTAACGCACCCCCTGAGCGGCTGACGCCGCTTCCCCCTCTCAACCTGCGGTGGAGCGGGACGACAGCCTCGCTGCGGGGCGGCCCTTGCTCGCTGTCCCCTTGCTGGGGCGCGCCAGTTTCATGGGTCGTCCGTCCTGTCGAAGGATGAATGGTTTGCGGCGTGATTTGGTCCGCACGTGCCCCATGCCGATAATGGCCGCATGGAAATGATGTTTGAGCCCTCCGCCGCGCCGTCGCGCCGGCTTCTCCTGTCCGCGGCGCTGGCCGCGGCAGCCACGCTTGCGGGGTGCAGCTCCGCGCCCGCCAGGCGCAGCGCCGGCCCGCGCGCCACACCCTCCCTGGCGATCGATGGCGGCCTGCGCGACGCGCTCTACGCGCGCACCATGCTGGTGGTCAATACACCTTATACCTATGGCGGCAACACGCCGGAAGGCGGTTTCGACTGCAGCGGGCTGGTGCAGTACGCGCTGCAAGGCATCACCGAGCAGCGCCTGCCGCGCAGCACCAGCCAGTGGGCCACGGTGAGCAGCACCATCGACCGCGGTGACCTGCAGCGCGGCGACTTTGTATTCTTCAATACGTCGGGCGGGCGCTATTCGCACATGGGCATTTATGTCGGCGGCGAGCGCTTCGTGCATGCGCCTTCGAGTGGCGGCATCGTGCGCGTGGCGGCCATGGACAACCCCTATTTCCGCAAGCGCTTCACCGAAGCCCGCACCGTGTTCGCGGGCTGATTCAGTCGGTTCAAGCCGCGGCGGGTGCCGCCGGGGGCGCGCTCAGCGGCAGGCCCCAGTCCATGGCATGCCAGGGGTGCTTTGCTTCGCTCACCCATTGGTCGACTTCCTCGGCCGTCACGGCCCGGCCCAGCAGATCGGCGCGGCCCTGTGCCAGCCACTGGGCACGGCCTTGCGCGTAGGCCTGGCCGAAGCTGCGCCAGCTGTCGAAGCATTGCTGGGCCCGCTGGGCATTGAGCATCAGGATGTCCCACTGCGGCGCTTCCTCCACCCAGTCCAGCAAGCGCGCGCTGCGCACGAAGAACGTCACGCGGGCGCAGGCAAACGCCATGGCCGCGCGCGGATCATCGCCGCGTTGCAGGCGCTGCAGATCGAGCATGAACCAGCGCTGGCGCAGGGCGTCGGGCAGTTGCTGGCGCACCTGCGCATCGCTCAGATCGGTGCGCAGACCCAGGTGGTGCAGCACCATCGGGCGCAGCTGCCTGGCCAGTGCCTCATCGGCCCCATGCAGCTCGCCGGCAAAGCCACCCTGCATGGCGTGGTAGGCCATGGGGTGGGCCAGGGCCAGCGCCCAGTTGCGCTCGGGGCTGCCGGCCTCGTAGCTGACCATGTCGCCGCGCTTCTTGGCCTCTTTCAGGTTGCGGAAGCCGCCTTGCAGCAGCCAGAAAACAAAGGCCAGCAGGAGCAGGAAGATCACCCAGCCCGTCATGTCCGGCCCCCTGTCTGGCTGGCGCGGGACACGCGCATCCGCGCCAGCTGCAGCGTCTGCCGCAGGGCCGGGGATTGGGGCATGCGCTCCACGATTTCCTGATCAATGGAGTCCTTGCGCGCGGCCACCATCCACTGCATCAGCGGCGAGCGCAGATCCAGCTGTGCCAGCAGTTGCGGATGCTGGCGCAGCAGCCACAGCTGCTCCGTCTCGGTGCTCAGCGCGGCCACGGCGCACCAGGGGGCGAGCTCAGGGTTGGCGGCCAGCACTTCGGCAGGGCGGCGCACCAGGCCCATGGCAAGCGCGTCCGCGGGCACTTCGTCATTGAGGGGCAGGTGGTTGAGCAAGGCCGCGACATCGGGCACATAGCGTGCGATCGGCGGGCGGTTCTGCTTGCCCTTGATCTGCTCTATCTGCAGGCTGCCATCTTTTTGCAGCACCGCGTTGATGGTGATGCGCGGCTGGGCCGAGCCCGTGCGGTAGCTGAACAGGCGCATCCTGCCGCTTTCGCAGCCGGCGGCGTAGTGCTCGCCATAGCCTCCGCTGAAGCGCTTGCGGTCGGAGAACTGGCCTACGCAGTGGCCCATCATCTGGCTCTCGTAAGCCATTTCCTGACGCAGCCGCGGGCTGCTGGCGTCAAACTCCACAAAGCTGCCCAGCTGGCCGCGCACGATGCCGTGCACCGCATCCTTGGAGTGTTCCACCCAGCCGTTGCTTTGCTTCTTTTCGAAGGCCAGGTGCTCCAGCGTCCAGCGCGCCAGGGCCTGCGGGCAGTTCACGCGCTGCAGCTTGCCCTCCAGCGACGTGCCCTTGCGGGTGGAGAGAAACTCCACCAGCCGCGTCTCCAGCGCCAGCACGGCGGGCGAGTCGGGCTCTACCCACCACAAATCCGGCAGATCGACCCCTGCCGCTTTCTTGCGCAGTCGCTCCAGCGCCCAGGCGGGCGCCTCCTTGCGACCCAGGCGCTCCTGCAGGGCTTTGCTGTCGGCAAGGCGCTGCACGGGCCCTGCCGGGGTTGACGGGTCGGTCTGCGGGGCGCAGGCCACGTTGCCGATCACATGGCGGCAAAAGTGGTTGAGCAGCCAGGCGGTGACCTCGGGCGCATCGCCGCGCTGTTCGCTGCGCTCGCGTATGCGCTGCTTGATGGCGGGGGCGTTGACCACGTCCCGCGCCTTGTAGGCGCTGGGCGCGGCGGGTACGGCGGATGC
>JAMNYN010000666.1 GCA_023622805.1 Pseudomonadota bacterium
CGCACCTCAAAGATTTGCGCTAATCTCAGGTCTCGGCTATTCATTTCAGCAAAAAAAAGGTCAGCGCAACTGGCTCCATTCAGTTGCCAAACGCCTTTATGCATTAGCGCTGGCCCGGGCTAATGTTGTATTTTTTCAGAACCCTGACGACGAAGCTCTTTTTCGTCAGACTACTTTAGTCAAAAATGAGTCACACACTTGTGTGGTCAACGGGTCGGGTGTGGACACAAAGGCTTTTGACGTAGCACCCCTCCCCTCCGGACCGCCATGCTTTTTAATGGTTGCGCGCTTGCTAGGCGCAAAGGGCATACGAGAATACGCGCAGGCTGCGCGCAGAATTCGCGCAGAATACCCTGCAGTCCGATGCTTGCTTGTAGGCTGGATTGACTCCAACCCGGACGCCATTAGTCAGCATGAACTTGATGCCTGGGTGGAGAGCGGAACCCTTGAATACTTAGGCCGCTTATCGGATGTACGCCCGGCTATTGCACAGTGCAGCGTTTACGTTCTTCCTTCCTACCGCGAAGGAACTCCTCGCACTGTACTAGAGGCCATGTCTATGGGCCGTGCAGTAATCACCACTGATGCTCCTGGATGTCGAGAAACTGTTGTTGACGGCAACAACGGATTTTTAGTACCAGTCAAGTCCGCCGACGCGCTGGAAAAGTCGATGCTGAAATTCATAAAAAACCCAGAACTTGCAAGTAGCATGGGCATTCGTGCACGAAAATTCACGGAAAATAAATACGATGTTCATAAAGTGAATGCCGTAATGCTGCAGGCAATGGGTATTGAGTAAAATAGAAATTTCTATGAAACGCCTTTTCGACCTTCTCGTTGCGACAGGAGCCTTGCTTTTGTTCGCTCTTCCCCTGCTGGTACTGATCTGGATGGTCCGCCGCAAGCTCGGCAGCCCGGTCTTCTTCCGCCAGGTTCGTCCTGGCCTGCATGGCCGCCCCTTCGAGATGGTCAAGTTCCGCACCATGACCGACGCACGCGGCCCGGATGGTGCTTTGCTGCCTGACTCTGTTCGCCTGACATCCTTCGGTCGTTTTTTGCGTGCTACCAGCCTGGACGAGCTCCCCGAGCTGTGGAATGTGATCAAGGGCGACATGAGCCTGGTGGGTCCGAGGCCGTTGCTGGTGGAATACCTGCCGCTTTACTCACCTGAGCAGGCTCGACGCCATGAGGTGCGCCCCGGCATCACCGGCTGGGCCCAGGTGAATGGCCGCAACGCCTTGAGTTGGGACGACAAGTTCAAGCTCGACGTCTGGTACGTGGACCACCGCTCGCTGCGACTGGATGTCAAGATTCTCTGGCTCACCGTGAAGAAAGTACTGGTGCGCGAGGGCATCAGTGCCGCCGGCGAGGCAACGGTAAGCAAATTCACCGGGAGCAAATCTTGACCACTTTGGCGCTGCTCGGAGCCGGCGGGCACGGCAAGGTGGTTGCGGATGCCGCTCTGCTAGCCGGTTGGCAAAATGTCATATTTTTCGACGATGCTTGGCCACATATCCAAACGAATGGCCATTGGCCAGTGGTCGGCGATATGGCGACGCTTCTGGGGCGACTGCAAGAGTTCGACGGTGTGTTGGTGAGCATAGGGCACTGCGCGACGCGATGGCAAAGGCAACAGGCATTGCAAACGGCTGGAGCAAAACTCGCAACCGTGGTGCATCCGCGGGCCTGTGTGAGCCCCTACGCAAGATTGGGCCTGGGAACAATGGTCATGGCCGGCGCCATCGTGAATGTGGATGCGGAAGTGGGCGCGGCAAGCATTGTCAATACCGGCGCAAGCGTGGACCATGATTGCGTGCTTGCCCATGGCGTACATGTCTGCCCTGGTGCGCACTTGTCTGGCAACGTGACCGTCGGCCCCTGTAGCTGGGTGGGCGTTGGCGCCGCTGTCCGCCAGGGAATACGCATTGGCGCGAACGTGAACGTGGGCGCAGGCGCCGTGGTGGTGAGACCGATTCCCGACGGAATGACCGTCGTCGGCAACCCCGCTGCTCCGCTCATGAAGGCGTGATGGCCGCGCCCCAAGGAAAACAAGTTTTTGATTTGATAACTCATTCTTTATGCTGAACTCCCCTTTCTCCCCTTGGCCCAGCTTCACTACTGAAGAGGCCGACGCCGTGCGCGATGTCGTTTTGTCCAACAAGGTCAATTACTGGACGGGCACCGAATGCCGTACGTTCGAAAAAGAGTTTGCGACCTGGAGCGGCACTGCGCATGCGGTCGCTTTAGGCAATGGCACGCTGGCGCTTGATGTGGCGCTCAAAGCACTGGGCATTGGCCCGGGTGACGAGGTTGTGGTCACGCCGCGCACGTTCATCGCCAGCATTTCCTGCGTGGTGAATGCGGGTGCTACGCCGGTTTTTGCCGAAGTCGAGGCCGACAGCGGCAATCTCTCGGCGACCACCATCGCCAAAGTGATCACGCCCCGCACCCGCGCCGTGATCTGCGTGCATCTGGCCGGCTGGCCTTGCGACATGGATCCCATCATGGCGCTGGCCGAGCAGCACGGCATGAAGGTGATCGAAGACTGCGCACAGGCCCACGGCGCGCGCTACAAGGGCCGCCCCCTGGGCAGCATCGGCCATGTCGGCGCCTGGAGCTTTTGCCAGGACAAGATCATGAGCACCGGCGGTGAAGGCGGCATGGTCACGACCAATGACGAAGACCTGTGGCGCACCATGTGGTCGTACAAGGACCATGGCAAGAGCTATGAAGCGGTCTACGAACGCGAGCACGCACCGGGCTTTCGCTGGCTGCATGAGAGCTTTGGCACCAACTGGCGCATGCTGGAGATGCAGGCCGTGATCGGTCGCATCCAGCTGCGCCGCATGGCCGACTGGACGGCACGGCGCACGGCCAACGCCGAAGCCATCTGGGCTGCCTGCCGACCCTTCGCTGCGGTGCGCGTGCCCGCTGTGCCCCAAGACAACGTGCACGCCCACTACAAATGCTATGTCTATGTGCAGCCCGAGCAATTGGCTGATGGCTGGAGCCGCGACCGCATCGTGGAAGCGATTACCGCTGCGGGCGTACCCTGTTTCCAGGGTTCGTGTTCCGAGGTCTACCTTGAAAAGGCTTTTGACGACACGGGTTGGCGACCAGCAGAACGTCTGCCGGTCGCGCGCCAGTTGGGCGAGACCAGCATCATGTTCCTCGTTCACCCCACACTCACCGCTGCCGAAATCAACAAAACCTGCAGCGCAATCACTCAGGTGCTTACGGCGGCCAGCCGCTGAGTCTGGCATCAGTTTCCACGGCCGTGCACCGACCATGGAAGCCAGTGCTGAATTGCAAACCGTTCGTCCCGAGCTTTTCGAAAGACATATGCGAGACTTCGCCTCTTCGACATGCGCAAGGCTCAGACTGAGCGGCTCTTTGGCTGGCACATCAGTGCCACGCCAAGGCAGTACAACAACAAGGGCCACAGGCCCCGCACCATATAAATGACTTACCGATTTGCCGACCCTATGCTGGCGTTGCCCCGGCCGGCCAAGCGCTCTCTGGCCCTGGCCGTGGACGCTCTGCTGTGCGCTTTTTGCGTCTGGCTGGCTTTTTGCCTGCGGCTCGAGACCTTCGCGCCTTTGCACGGCGTGCAGTGGTGGGTGACGATAGCTACCGTCGTGCTGGCACTGCCGCTGTTTGCAGTGTGCGGCCTGTACCGCGCCATCTTCCGCTATGCAGGAGGCGCCGCCTTGGCGGCCCTGGTCGTCGCCTGCGGCATTCTGACCGCCGAGTTTTTGCTTGTTTTCACCTTCATTGGTGTTCCGGGTGTACCGCGCAGCATGGGCCTCACCATACCGCTGCTGGTATTTGTGACCGTGGGTGCCTCGCGGCTGGTTGCGCGCTACTGGCTGGGCGGGAGCTACATGAGCGCTTTGACACGCCAGTCCCTGCCCCAGGTGCTGATCTACGGCGCGGGCTCCGCCGGCAAACGGGTGGCCGAAGCGTTGACCGCCAGCCGAGAGATGGCTGTGCGGGCTTTTATCGACGATGCACGCGACCTGCGCGGCAGCACGCTCAACGGCCTGCCCATCTATCCACCGTCTGAACTGCAGCGGCTGGTCGCGGAACACGGCATCACCGACCTGCTGCTGGCCCTGCCCTCGATCAGCCGCGCGCGCCGCGCCGAGATCGTCCAACAGATCCAGAAGCAGCGCCTGAAGCTGCATGTGCGCACCCTACCTGACCTGATCGACATAGCCCAAGGCCGGGTACAGATACAAGACCTGCGCGAGCTCGACATCGAAGACCTGCTGGGCCGCGACCCGGTGGCGCCCAACGAGGAACTGCTGCAGAAAAATATCCGCGGCAAGCGGGTGTTGGTGACGGGCGCCGGTGGATCCATCGGCAGCGAATTGTGCCGCCAGATTGCGCGCCAGCACCCGCATACGCTGCTGCTGCTGGATGTGAGCGAGTTCGCGCTGTACGCCATCCACCACGAATTACAACAGGTCCCCGGCCATGAGGCCACGCGTCTGCGCCCCCTGCTGGCGTCGGTGCGGGACGAAGCGCGCATGCGAGAAATCCTCAGCACCTGGCAACCCGACACGGTCTACCACGCTGCAGCCTACAAGCATGTGCCCATGGTCGAGCACAACCCCGCGGAAGGGGTGAGAAACAACACCCTGGGCACGCTTACCACAGCACGCGTTGCGGCCGAATGCGGCGTGACGGACTTTGTGCTGGTGAGCACCGACAAGGCGGTGCGCCCAACCAATGTGATGGGTGCAAGCAAGCGGCTGGCAGAGATGGTGCTGCAAGCCATGGCGGCAATACCACTGGCAAAGGGCAAACCGGCAACGCGCTTTTCCATGGTGCGGTTTGGCAATGTGCTGGGCT